>JAUPKT010000406.1 GCA_030837305.1 Thermodesulfobacteriota bacterium | reverse complement strand
GCCCAACTGATTGAAGTTACCCAGCAGTCCGTTGACGCATGCAACGGCTCTCACCAGTTGTAAGCTGTTCTTGTACTGAGTGCCCATTGCGCCGTGATAGCCGCGATGTATAACCGCGCGGGGAGCTTCTTTTGCGATGTCATGGGACAATTTGACGATGACGTCTTTGGGGATCGAGGTCTTTTCTGCAGCCCACTCAGGGGTATAATCTTTAACCTTATTGGCCCATTCTTCGAAACCTTCCGTGTACTTTTCCACAAATTCCTTTTGATAAAGCCCATCTTTGATGATCACGTGTGCCATGGCCAGGAGCAGGGCAAGGTCAGTGCCAGGTCTGATTCTGATCCACTCCCGACCAAGAACCGCGGCTTCACTGAACCGGGGATCAACAACCACCAGACGCGCTCCCTTTTGGGCGGCGAGAGACAGGTCTCTCAACTGTCTCAACTGCAAACCGGCCGCAGGGTTTCTCCCGATGAAGAGTACAAAACGGGTGTTCTCAAAATCGTGCTCCGGTTTGGCGTCTCCTACGGTCAACCACCACCCGATGTTACGCGGAAGGAAACAGGTTGTCCCATGGGAGAACACATTAGGTGACCCCAAAGCGCGCATAAAGCGATAGGTAAGATCCGCGTTTCCTTCCGGATACTGGACCCAAAAGATTGATTCGGGGCCGTGCTTTTGGGAGATTGCCCCGAGTTTTCCCCCAATCTCTTTGTAAGCTTGCTCCCACGAAATGGGCTCAAACTTACCCGGAGCAACCTGTTTCAACGGCGATTTGATACGATCGGGGTTATAGACTTCGTGCAGCATGCCGTGGCCTTTGGCACAGATGCGACCAAGATTGTTCCCTGCTATGGGATTGCCCTCGGCTTTCCACACGCGACCACCTTTGGTGTACACATTAAAAGCACACCAGTTACCGCATGCATCACACAAGGTGGGTACAACCTTCACTTCTTTGCCGGTAGGTTTTACGGCTGCCTGTGAGTCAAGATTGAGATAAGAGGCTGCGACGAGAGATGCGCCTCCCGCTGCGGAGCCGATGAGAAACTTGCGTCGAGAGATACCGGTGCGTAGCATGTTCCCTCCACCGGGTAGGATGAAATCTATAAATATTATATATATGAATATTAATATTTTGTCAAGGATTTTTTTCTCGCGTAGCAATGTGAAAACACTCCACGCCCCTGCATAGCCCTCGATTATTCCGAAGTCTTTGTGAAGTGATTCCATCCCCTTGGAGGCACGGCTTCCGTGATGCCGGATCTTCGTACAATCTCGATCCCAGGTTTTTCTTGAAGAATGCCTATGGGGAACAGGTCAATTCCCTGATGTTTTGCCTCATCTTCAAGTCTGGACAGAGAAGCTTCTTTTATCGTGGCAATGAGGACGTAGTCTTCTCCTCCATGCAGGGCCAAGTCCAAAGGGTCTCGTCCCATGTGACGACATGCGGAGCTTAAGGCCTCGGTCAGAGGGATCTTGTCTTCGCACAGGAGAGCGCCGGTTCCCGACTGACTGCAAATATGGCCAAGATCCGAACTCAATCCGTCAGAGACGTCTATGGCTGCCGAGCAGCAATGACAGGTGGCCAGAAAGCGTCCTTCTTTGACATGGGGTCTTGGGTCCAGGTGGGCTTTGGTCAGGGGGTCGGCGAGACTATCGGGGATCTGGTGTTGGTGCAGCAAGATTTCGCAACCCGCGGCAGATTGTCCTGTGGGGCCGGTCAGCACGATGATGTCGCCGGGTTGGGCTGTGTTCCGGAGCAGCACCTCATCCCGAGGAACTACGCCGGTCAACGCAACATTGATGACCAAGTCTGATCTTGAGCGAGTGGTATCGCCACCGAGAACATTTATGTCGAACTCTCCTGCCAAGGAGGTCATTCCCTGGTAGAAGCTCTCCAACCATTCCAGTTCGATATGCCCCGGCACTGCGATGCTCACGAACGCGTCTCTTGGAATGCCGCCGCACGCGGCTATGTCGGAGACGTTTACGGCAAGGGCTTTTCGACCCAAGATATGAGCAGTGCTCCAGGACCTTTGAAAGTGGACGCGTTCGACCAAGAGGTCAGTCGTTATGAGGAGGCAGTTTACGTCATCAAGTTCAATGACCGCACAGTCATCTCCGATCCCTCTCACTACATGCTCCGGCCTGATCAAGCCCATGGGAGCTATCCGATCTATAAAGCCAAATTCTCCTATGTCGCAGAGCCTCAATCCTAAGTGATCCTGTTCCGGTGGAAAATGGGGAATTTCTTTGTACCTGTTTTCGAAATTCCTCTCTTATTTTGCGGTGGTGGCCTTTCTGTCATTCCCTTGAAAAAGGGAATCCAGGATTCTTGGATCCCGGATCAAGTCCGGGATGACAAGCCCGTGCTTGACGGGCAGTCCGTGACGGACTCAACATCCTTTCAACGGATGTAAGGACTCTCGGGTACCCTCTCAGACCCATCTCCGATTGTGACCGAACGCTTAGACGACTCCTGCAACAGCATATATCATTTTATTAGGTAATCAATCGATCTGAAACCAATTTGTCCCGGTACACAAACGATCCCTTGACATTTCATAAGCCGCTCCTTACGAGAACGACAGCGTCTTCAAGGTAGGAGAATCGACATGGCAAGAAAAAAATACGGAAGACAATCACAAAAGAGTGGTCAGGATCCGGGCACATTGGTCCATGTC
>JAUPKT010000049.1 GCA_030837305.1 Thermodesulfobacteriota bacterium | reverse complement strand
CCGTTCATATCACAGGAAGCGGGTGGAATCTGCAATTGCTGTGGCGATTGCTGCGGCATACTGCGATCCATCAAGTTGCATCCAAAACCCGCTGAAAAGGTGCTTTCCAGTTATTACGCCGAAGTCGACCCGGACTCGTGTTCAGCATGCGAAACCTGCCTGGACAGGTGTCAGATGGAGGCCATCAGTATTGACGAAGTGGCTCAGATAGACAGAGACCGGTGCATTGGCTGCGGCTTGTGCGTCACAACCTGTCCAACCGACGCCATATCTGTGAAGGTCAAGCCGGAATCTGAGCGAAAGCTCCCACCTGTCACCGGCAGGGAATTTGTGATGAATTTGGCCGCAGGTAGAGGCAAAACGCTTATCCCTCTTTCCGTAATAAAGAGATCACAGGCGTAAGACGAAAATTGGCATGAGTCCGTGAACACTCTCGCTTGGTTAAAGCGCCAAATATCGGGACTGAATCTCCGTGTCGGCGAGCAGATCTTCTTTTGCGCCTTCATATTTCCAGGTGCCCTTATCGATGATGTAGCCTCTATCTGATATGGAAAGCGCAAAGTGAGCGTTTTGTTCCGTCATCAATATGGGCGTCTCGGATTTGAGCGAGACTATGATATTCCCAAGCTGCTCAACTATTACCGGGGCCAGCCCCTCGCAAGGTTCATCCAGGAGAAGCATGATTGGATTACCCACCAAGGCCCTTGCTATGGCCAGCATCTGTTGTTCGCCGCCTGAAAGGGAACCTCCTTTGCGATTCTTGAGATGCAAAAGCAGGGGAAAGGCATCGAATATCCTTTCCTCTGTCCATGAATTTCTGCCATCACGATTTGGAAGCGCCGCTACCTCGAGGTTTTCCTGGACTGTTAAACCAGAAAAGATACGCCTGTCTTCGGGCACAAAAGCAAGACCCTTTCTAACATTTTCGTATACTGGCCTACCCGTTATGTCCTGACCATTGAAAATCACCCTACCTGAGGAGGGGGCGTTCAAACCCATTATTCCTCTCATTGTAGTGGTCTTTCCAGCTCCATTCCTTCCCAAAAGACAAACTATCTCCCCCCGACGCACTTCAAGGCTCATCCCTTGCAACACGTGACTGTCGTCGTAATAGACGTGCAGATCCATAACGCTAAGCATCGAGACTACCTCCAAGGTATGCTCGCCTGACCTCAGGGTGCGCCCTAATTTCATCGGGAGACCCTTCCGCCAATCTTGACCCCTGGTTCAACACGAAAATTCTTTCAGCTATTGAGAAAACTACCTTCATGTCATGTTCCGTAATGAAAAATGTCGCTCCGGATTTATGGGACAACTCTTTGATCAACAAAATTATGCGGTCGGTTTCTTCAGGATTCATTCCTGCCGTTGGTTCATCCAGGAGAACCAGTTTAGGTTTTCTAGCCAGCACGATCGCTATCTCGACCATCCGTTTATCGCCATACGCAAGTGTTGAAGCTGTCCTGTAAGCTATAGAAAGCAAACCGACCTGATCCAGGATTTTCTCAGCTTCTTCTATAAGGGCGACATTCTTGCGCATTGAACTAAGAATTGAAAAACCCAATCTGTGATGGATCACCAGTGGCGTCATAACATTTTCCAGGACAGAGAGATGGGGGAAAATATTGGTTATCTGAAATGAGCGCAGAAGTCCCATTCCAACCAGCTTGAAACTGGGGACACCCGACACATCCAGGCCTTCAAAGAAAATCTGACCGCGAGTAGGTTTGTATCTACCGGAGACCACATTGTAGAAAGTAGTCTTTCCAGCTCCATTTGGCCCGATCAACGCTGCCAGCTCGCCTTTTCTTACCTTAAGGGAAACTCCCCGTAACACATGAAATTTCCCAAAATCTTTATATAGATCCCTGACCTCAAGCAGTGGGGCTTCATTCATTGGATGGCCCACCTTTCAACTTGGACAGCAAATACTCCGATGAACCAAGAACACCTCTAGGAAATACCAAGACCATCGCGACAAGAGTCGCTCCGAGAAATATCATCCAGTTGTTTGTATAGGAAGTGATGAAATGTTCCAGCACGAAGAATATTCCTGTTCCCACCACCGGCCCCAGAAAAGTTCCTGATCCTCCAAGTATGGTCATGAGAACAGCCTTGCCTGAAAAAGACCAGTGAAGCATTTCGGGAGCCGCTATCCGGTTGAAAAGGGCAAACAGGATTCCTGCCAGACCGGATAAAGACCCAGCTAAGACAAACGCGTACAGTCTTACGGATCTAATATTCGATCCAACAAAAGAAACCCTCTGACTGTTTTCCCTCGTCGCCGTCAACAGGAGGCCAAAAGGTGACAACACAACCCGTCTGAGAAAAATCATTGCCAAAAGCGCTATACCTAGCGTGAACCAGTAGAAATACCGAGGGTTAAACAGTTCAATATTGAAGATGTAAAGAGAAATCGGCGGCAGCAAAGCCAATGTCAGGCCATCACTTCCACCTGTCACGTCACGCCAATTATGCGCTACGGTGTACAGCATCATCCCGAAACCAAGGGTCAATATGGCGAAGTATATTTCGTCCAGCCGCACGCAAAACCATCCTATTACCAACGAAACGATAGCGGCTCCAGCGACTCCGGCCAATATAGTCAACCATAAGGAGTTGGACACGTGCGTCAGGAACAACACTGACAGGTAGGCCCCGACTCCAAAGAAACCCGCCTGACCGAAGGATAACAAACCGGTGTATCCGAACAGGAGGTTAAAACTCATCGCGTAAATGCTCATGATGAGGATTTCCGTCAGAATGATCACCCAGTGAATCGAAAGCAAATAAGGGGCGCACGACAAAAATCCTACAAGGACAATCAGCGCCAATATCTTGAGGCTTGACTCTGAATTCATCAAGTCTCCTCTCCGAAAAGACCCTTTGGCCGGGTCAGGAGAATTAGGGCGAGCAGCAGATATGGCAAGGCCATTTGAACATTCGGGGCCCAGGTAGCGCCGAACGCGCCCAATAATCCAAGTATGAGCGCTCCCACGAACGCTCCAGGAAAACTGCCCATGCCTCCAATCACTACCACGATAAAACTTTCGATAATTACGTGCTCTCCCATAGCGGGGCCAACGCTCTGATGCGGCGCAGCCAATGCGCCACCCAGGCCGGCAAGCCACGCTCCAAGCCCAAATACCGCCGTAAAAAGTATCGGGGCCCTGATTCCAACCGTTTCCGCCATCTCCCTGTCCATTGCGGCCGCCCTGATTATCCTTCCCCACCTCGTAGTGGAAAAGAACGCCCAGAGGGCGAGTCCTAACGCTGGGCCGATAACAAGTAGAAAAAGCCGATAAACAGGATAAGTCTGATTGAACAGAGGAAAGACACCACTTAGGATTTCCGGCGGATTCACTATGTGATGAGCAGGCCCCCAGATCAGTCTCACTCCATCATCCAGAAACAGCATAACCCCAAAAGTAAGCAACAGTTGGAAGCTGACATCTCTATCATAAACGCGTCTTAACAAAAAACGCTCTATCAGTATGGCAAGGCCGGCCACCGCTACCGGAGCCAGGACCATCCCGACCCAGAATGAGGATAACCAACGCACAAACTGCATACTCGAATAAGCGCCGAGCATGAAAAGTGAGCCGTGAGCGAAATTAAGAACT
>JAUPKT010000405.1 GCA_030837305.1 Thermodesulfobacteriota bacterium | reverse complement strand
TACCTTTTCCATTTATGCATCTCTCCATTGCCTAAATCGGCGTTTTTCCCTGTCCGTCATTGGCCGTGCGGTTACCGGATAACCTTTGCCATCAGGAAAACTTATGATCACACAGAGTAGGTATCGCCCGGCCATCGTCTGCCCACGGACATAATAGACAGGGTTACTGCCTTGAGACTTCGCACGTTGAACAAACGATCGTCCGAAGCACACTTCTTCGACCTCATTGGGTGTAATGCCGTGCTCTGCAATATGGTCGATTCTGTCTTTCGGCCAGACTAACTCTTCAATTCTCACATGCTCACACAGATCCAGGAGGAATTCAACATGTCTCTTTTCATAGGTTCACATCCATATAAGTTCAGGAGGTGACAGCGTCCCCTATCCCCTTGGGACGAACCTGAAAACCTAACAGCGTCCCTATGCCCCCCACAAGTTCTGGTCAGGCCCCTGGGTTATTTGATTATTTAAGGACGTCCCCTATCGCCAAACTCCCATCAACCAGAAGGCGCAGGGCGCCGACCCTACAGGCCAGTTCTATCCAACGCTGGATTCGAATGACGAGCCTTCTCCGCCGCCGCGACGATGATCCAAATCGAAATATCACCTCGGCTTTCGATGCCATGTGCAGCCCTTCAGGCAGGTAACCATCGGGGCGAAATCGCGGTATTGTAAGATGTTGTGCCTGCAAAAGAACTCCTTGCGTCCTGATGGACCAGATAGCGTTTACGTTTGATTTTCTTCTTACCGGATCTCGCCATCTATCATCTCACACTAAGCCGCCCCGGTGAAACGAGAACGAAGGTTTCACCCCGATGGAATGGAAACTAAGATTCCATGGGGCGATCGGGGCAGGCCAAGTCAGGAAGAGGGGGATAGGTCTCTCGGTTTGCTTTGAATGACGAAACTGGCAACGAGCCCCCGATTCTCGGAAGAACCTAAAAACCTAACAGCGTCCCTATGTGCCCAAGCGTTATTTAACTATTTAAGGACGTCCCCCATCGCCTATACATCGCCACTCTCGTCAGCCGAAACGCTGTTCCGAAAGCGGCTCGAGGGTGCTTTCGTAAGTTTCAATCAAGTCTCCGACCACTGAAACGAGGGAGTAAAGGGGGTGCTTTTCATCGTCTCGGACAACATCGAGAAGGCTGTTCAACAAGGCCGTCATTTGGTCGTAATCTTTTTCAGATTCGATATGTGAGAAAGGGGCGGCCGCCTGCACCTCTCGCCAGGCCGGAACGAGTCTTTGAAAATCAATGGATATAGTCATTTACGCCTCCAGTCATTGCGATTGTATTCCGAATGGGTCATTACCTTGCGGACATAAAGCCGTTGTTTTTCGTAATGAACAACCGCTGCGATGCGATATCTGTTTCCACCCACATTAAACACTGTTATACCGTCCACATAGTCGGCCGAAGCAAATGTCTGGCGAAGCTCCGCGAAAGAGCTTGCCCTCACCTGCGTCGCGTTCTTGAACCAGGCCTCAAGAACAGATTTTGATTCGGGGTGGCGTTCCCAGAAGTCTCTTAAAGGCTTTTTGGATATAACACGCATCCAATTGATTACCTTCAACTCAGAAGAAGCACACTAAGCCGCCCCGGTGAAACGAGAACGAAGGTTTCACCCCAATAGAATGGAAGCTAAGATTCCATGGGGCAAACCAAGCCACGAAGAGGGGAATCGGTCTTTTGGGTTGTGAACTACAAAGCTGCCAATGAGCCCCCTATGCTCGGAGAAACCTAAAAACCTAACAGCGTGCCCATGCGCCCATGCGTTATTTAACTATTTAAGGACGTCCCCCATCGCCTACGGGGAATACTGATCGCCACGAAATAAGCTGCCGGATAAAGGTAGTCCTCCCCGGATTCGTCAATAACCCTTAAGTAGCCTTCCGCTTCGGCCTCAGGATCTGATAAGACCTGATAAATCTTCCTCGTTTCCAAATCATCGCAGTCTTTGTTCTCTATGCAGAGCACAAAGATCGGTTTTGTGGTATCGTCTGCCATGCTTCTAATCCAATAATCTCTTGATTTTCATTTTCCTTCTTCCAATGCCATGCGCCTCATACCAGTGTAATTCCGCACGACATATCCTGCCGCTTTCAAGGCGAACATCTGCAATACCTTTCAGTTTACGCCATCGTCCGGGGCCATACTGCCTGCGAAGTCGCATGATATCACGGATGTTTCCTCCGACTGCCAATATCTCTATGTTTACAATCTCACTGATTATTTCGAAATACATCCATCGTTCTCACACAAAGCCTCAAAGCCACAAAGAGGGGAAAACCCCCTGGGTTCGGTAAATAGCGAAACGACGAAAAAGCGTTCTCCATCCCCGTAGTCTGTAGGTTGGGTAGAGCGCAGCGAAACCCAACACAGCCTTTTTCAGAATAAATTCATTAGATAACAGACTTCTCCGTCAACAAGTTTATTTGTTTAGAACGTCCCCATCCACACTAGAAGAACGTCCCTATTCAGACGGCCGCCGGTCTAACAGCTTGCGAGCTTTCTGCGTCTCTCAGGATCCCTTTCATTTTGAACGATAATCGTTGGATCGGGATTTTTTATGGGGATCGGAAGTTTCTGTTGAGACAACAGTTCAATATGCTCTTTCATCCCCCATCTTGCTTTGTAAATACAGTCCTCAACGGAATGACCGATACCTGTGAATCCCTCAAGGTCAGGTGAATAAAAGCCAAAAAAATCGGGCTCCTCTGTCGCTTCAATAATCAGGGAATACGGCAATTCAATCATGACTGTTTTCTCCTCTATCCCTTGATTCCATCAGACTTCAAGATGGCGTGAGAGGTTCCTGTCGGCACTTCTTTTGCGCCATGATAGTCAAGTCGGATCAACCGGCCCCATCCAGGCTTGCCATAGTACCGTATCGATCCTTTTTGCTTGATAATCCTGAAACCGTGCTCTTCGAGCAACTTAGCTAACTCACTGAATTTCACTCAATGTTACGCTCCAGTAATAATGAGTTGAACTCTCGAACATTCCACCATGCCAGCATCCCAGCATTTCGAATCCTCACACAAAGCCGCAAAGCCACGAAGAGGGGAAACCCCCTGGGTTACGGTATAGCGTAACGACCAAAAAGCGAGATCCTCGTAGTCTGTAGGTTGGGCAGAGCGAAACGAAACCCAACAGAGCCTTTTCCAGAATAACTTCAGAAGGTAACGGAGTGCCCCGTCAACAAGTTTATCAGTTGAGAACGTCCCCCATTCCACATACAGCTTCCTCTATTACAAGTCCTGGTCAGGCCCCTGGGTTATTTGATTATTTAAGGACGTCCCCCATCGCCTCATTTAAGGACGTACCACAGCCACCTTTACACAGGCTGCCTTGCTTCTTCGCTCCCCTCAAACAAGGCCAGTTCCTCGTGCAGCCGCGCAATCATCTTTCGAACGCCAGCCTTCGTAAATCCTTTGGAACCGACAGGGTGGTTCTTCTGCAGCCGTTCCAATCGTTGCTCAAGAATACGCATTTCTTCTTGCGCCTTTTCGTATTCCGTCAAGTTATGAATCATAGACTGACCTCCACAATGCCTTTACGCCTTCCATCGGCTTCACGTGTGCGACTGAAAAACTCGACCCACTCATTCCAGTCGGTTTCATCTTCCGCGGCAAAGATCTCTTCAGGGCGACGGGTCAGAATCATTTCCTCAAGCTCTAATGCCGCCTCAATTCCTTGTTCAATCTGATCTTGGAAATTCGCGGGAAGCAAAATAACCGCATCGATGTCGTCCGGGTCGGTCTTATCCGTAACAAAACTCCCATCAACCAGAAGGCGCAGGGCGCCGACCCTACAGGCCAGTTC
>JAUPKT010000404.1 GCA_030837305.1 Thermodesulfobacteriota bacterium | reverse complement strand
GTTGCCTTTAATGACACCACGGACTGGCATAATGCCAGTCGAGCCACAAGAATAAGCTATCATTCGTATGAGGGTCTCATTGGCGCGATCGATGTGCAAGATTTTCATGTTGTGCATGCCACGAGCTTTCGGATTTTCAGGAACAGGATGCGTTTCCTTAATAGACTTGAGAAATACACTTGGTATGGAGCCTTGACAAAGTATTTGACAACTCGTTATCCACAAATTTCATCTGATCTCATGGTGGTGGCACTGAAAGGTGAAACAAGGTCTGAAGAGAGTTCAAAGCATTGACGCCTGTGACCGGGTTCATCCGCGTTCGAACTTGGCCACATGAAATAGTCATGCAAGGCGGTTATATCTCTTCGCGATTCGTACCAAATCTACGAGGGATCGGAAATAAGATCCCGTCGTAATTTTTGAATCTTTCTCTTCACTCCATTTAAGGACAGGAACCTCAACGAAAACATTACCGACCTCCTGAGAGTCTCTGAGTTCAAGCAACTGCAAAGTACGGGCTATGATCTCCACGTCGAACAGCCATCTGCATTCAAAAGGGCGGTCAAAGATACGCTGGGAAAACTCTGTGCAACGCAGAAACTTGGCACCGCATTGTGTATCGTATACCGGCAGATTGAGTACACTGGATATGAGTGTTGCAGCAAATCTTCCCAAGTAGTGCCTTGATGGACTTCTATGGATCTTAGTGCCTAACATTCTCACCCGTGATCCCAATACCATCAACACCTCCCGGCGGTTGCGCAATACCTCTATGAGGCGTGGAATTTCCTCCAAGGGAGTGGCCAAATCAGCGTCTAAGAAACCGACATATTGAGGTTTAAGTTCAAGGGCTTGCAGCATTCCTTGCCGTACAGCTTCTGCCTTGCCCATGTTTCGAGACAAGTGAAAGGTTGAAAATGCAAGGGGTCTACGCATTCTCAACTGGTCGATCACATCACCTGTATTATCAGTGCTTCCGTCATTCACCATGACGAACATGATTTCCAGGTGATTATCCGCAAATTGTTCGAATGCCTCGAGATTCAGGCGTTTCTCTTCGTTGTAACAAGGTACGACTATGGCAATCTCGTAATTCATTCATATCCTCTGAACGATTCCCAGTAAGCTCACACCTCTTCGCCAGCCCCTATTACGGCCATTTTTCAGATGCATTAGCAAGAACCGCAGTTCCGTGGAAAATACTTTGGTCAGTAAATAATTGAACATCCAGGGAGGCTGGCTTAGATCGGTGCCGGCAGCCCCCCACGGCTTACCTCTGATGCTCGTCACCAATCGGACAGACTTTACACACGGATAAAGGATAGTATTGAAATGAGATATCAACATGATACGCAACGGGAGACTTGATAGGCACTTCATCAAGGGCTCATACTCGTATCGTCTGTAGTGACCATGATTGACATCATGCGGGCTCCACAGGGCCATATCGGCCGGGACGGTAAATAGGAGGTACGAATTCGATTCCATGCATTCCATCAATTTGTTCAGGAATTCTTCATCATTTCCGATGTGCTCCAAAACATCCAGCAACAAGAACATTTTGGTGTTGGAACTTAGTTCCCGGGCCGAAGTGAGCACATCCTCCGTGCATATGAATTGTACGGCGGGGTGAAGAGTGCGTGCCAGTCCAATTGCATCTGGGGAGACATCAATACCGACGCAGGTGTAGTCACCAACAAACTGTCCGATGTTGCCGCCGGTACCGCAGCCGATATCCAACAACATCCCTCCTGCGTGGGCCGGGATAAGGTACCTCACCAATCCCTCTACTATGTTACGGCGCCCCACATACCACCAGTGAGTTCCTTCGATCTCAGCAGAAAGCTCGAACTGCTCACGGTTCACGGTTGGTAACCTCGGTATAGTGTTGCGAGGTGTCGACCCCACACTTGAGAGAGACCCGGACTCTTGTACCCAAAAATGTTTGGTTACAATAAGGAGGCTGAAGCCGTATCTGATCAACGATCATCCGTGAACAAGATGTAGTGTTCCCGGGTATTCGCTATTTTCGTCCACCCTTCTCTTGAGAGGGCATCGAATTCGGATCCGATACCCACCAAGACCTTGATAGATCGGTCCCTCAGCCTGTTGATCAAGAAGGCCCTTTCTTGGTTAGAGGCATAAAGATAGTCCTTGCTGCTTAAGATCTGAGCCACGATCTTTACGTTGGCCAATCTGGCCCAGTATACGCTGCCCAAGGAACTTTCGATCAGTGCGACGCGATCTCCATTGCCGTATCCGTTTTGATTAATGAAATGTCCGATGGATTGATTCTCCATAAGCAGGCTTTCGTATGAGGGTTTCCCCCGTTCCCCATGAACTGCGCGATGATATTGATCAATGACAGAGGCCGCTACGAGGAAAAGAAGACTTATGGAGACCAAATAGCCAAGTCGGTTTATCGTCTTGCACGCTGAAACCGCAGAAGGTTTGTAACGCCACAGGCACGTTAAACCGGTAAACCCCAAGAGCAAGAAAGGAGCCACGTACCTCATTTCCAGTACAACAAGGCAGAAGAGGATACTGCCGGCTGTTCCCAGTACAAGAAGAGTGACAACTTCTGACGGAGGAACTATCTTCCCCAGTCTTGGGCTGGCCCATCTGAACTGAACAATGTTCCACAGAGCCACCAAACCAAAAAACCAGGGGCTGTCTTGTACCATGGCGATCAAATTGTTTTTCAACACTATTAATTGGGCGGAAAGATGAAACTGGGGTGTTATACCCTCATGATGCTTAGCCAAATCCCAGCCCGGAGTGAATGAGCTATTCGGATTCACCACAAACAGGACTGTTTCGGGTCTTTCACTGAGAAGCTCAGGGGGATTTACCGGCTCCCCTTTTCCTTTGACAAAGACCGCATAGTTATAATTACCTGCGCCGCCATAGGTGAATCTCCCAAGGTCACTTGAAAGCAATGCGATATAAGGAAGGCTGACGAGAAGCAATGCAACCATGGCTATCGTCACTCCTTTTAAGGCTGACGTCCATCTTGAAACACTGAGTGCCGCCAAAGAGATCAACAAGAAAGACATTGGGAACATGTAGGTCTTCACCAAGTATGAAAGCCCTAATACCAATCCCAAGAAAAGAAAGCCTATGCGAGTCTTGGGATTCCGCTTAATCCAGAAAATGATCCCCACGGCGACCAAGATCAGTGCCAATACGAGCATGTCTGGAGCCAG
>JAUPKT010000011.1 GCA_030837305.1 Thermodesulfobacteriota bacterium | reverse complement strand
TGCTTGAGAGGGAAGGGAAGGTAGTCCCGAATATGGCAGGACACAATGGCACCTATGCCTGTGCGATCTCTCAGCTTCATCATCCTCGGAACAAGAGTATCCATACAAAGGATCACACGGGATCCGGAGTCGCTCAATGGGTGTTCCAGTTCCCGATCGGTGTACAGAGGGTTGTTGGGAACCGCAACAGCACCAAGACGGAAAGCAGCGTACATGCCAACCACTGTCTGGACCAGGTTGGGCAACAGCAGGGCTACTCGGTCCCCAGGATTAACTCCGATACTCTTCAGGGCTGAGGCAAACCTTGAGACCATGTCGTCCAGTTGCCGATACGGAATGGATTTTCCCTGGAAAACGAGTGCGGAGTTGTTGGGGAATCTTCCGGCGGTCTGGGTCAAAGCTTCCTGCAGCGCGATGTCCTTGAAATTCACGGTTGCGGGAATGCCCGGGGCGTATGATTTGAGCCATATCTTCTCCATGAGCGCCTCCTCAATCAATTGATTTTCTTGATCATGCGTACTTTTCCTTCACGAATGCCAGGCACTCGTCTACCGCTCGAAGAGTCAATTCAAGGTCTTCCTCGGTGTGCCGGAAGCTGATATAAGCATGGTGAAACGGTGAAAAAAAGAACCCCTTCCGTATGAGCTGAATATAGAAATCCTTCCGTTTCTCCTTGTACGCTCCGGTTTCGTCCTTCTCAAAGGTGATGTAAAACATTGGTGCAACACCGGTGAGTTCAGCTCCGACGTCATATTTGTCGATCAGTGTTTTTATCCGCCCAATGAACCGTTCACCCTTTTCCCAGATGTTTTCGAGCACATTGTCCCGTTCAAGGATCTCTATGGTCTTGAGCGCAGCAACAAAACCATCGCTGTTCGGGAAGAACGTTGATGAAATGAAAAGCCTATGGGCTGCTGCCATCATGATGTCCTTCTTGCCTGTCACCACTGAGATGGGATATCCATTGGCCATGGCCTTGCCGAGAACAGTAAGGTCAGGAACGACTCCGTAGAGTTCTTGGCCCCCCCCCATGGAAAGCCTGAAGCCGGTACGAATCTCATCATACACAAGCACCGCTCGGTAGCGGTCTGCAATGTCTCTAACTCCTTCAAGGAAACCTGGTTTGGGTATCTCCATCTTTTCATGGTTCGGATGGCCGAAGGGTGTCATGATGATTGCCGCGGTTTCCGCGCCGTGAGTATCCATCAGTTTCTCAAGCTGATCGAGACTATTGTACCGAAATTCAAACACGTCCTCATAGAATTTCGACGGAATGCCGCCTTTCATCTCAACGCACCAGTCGTGCCACCCGTGATAACCACACCTCATTACTTTGAGTTTGTTGGTATGGGCCCTGGCGATACGTATACTCGCGGTTGTTGCGTCGGATCCGGTCTTCAGAAAGATGCTGAGTTCGGATGACGGGACAAGCTGAGTAAGCTTCTTGGCCAATATGTTTTGATACTTTTGGGTCAGCGTAAAACAGAACCCTTTCCCGGTTATCTGTTCGTAGACAGCCTCGTCCACTTCTCCCTCACGGTAGCCCAAAATAATTGGACCGTAACCGCAAAGAAAATCAATAAACTCATTGCCGTCAACATCGATAAGACGGCATCCTTTTCCTGAATCGAAAAAGATCGGGTACTCTCCCCGGATAAAATCCGTTGGTTTTCGAGCGCCCAATACCCCTCCCGGGACCAGGCCGGTGGCCTCGTCAAACAGCTTCTGGCTCTTGATAATATTGAGTTTTGGTGCCTCTTTCATGAAAAGTCTCCTGTCCCAATCTATATTTCAAGCATCGACGAAACGGTTTCCGTCTGATGGATTCGTGCCCCTCTCTTCAAAAATGCTTCAAGGAATTTGGCTGGATTGATGCAACCTTCAGGTGCTACAACCCCTTTCTCGGTCACCTCACCCGCATCCATCATGAGTGCGGCTATGGATGCCGGAAGTCCTGTGCCGGGCGCCATTCTTCCCACCATGTCAGCCGTATACGTCACCTTCTTGCCCGCCCTCTCACCTTTGACGATCACCTTGAGGCCCGAAGCCTGGGGGCCTCTGTCCCTTCCTTCCGGAATGGTCTCCCAAAGCCTGAGCGCCACGTCGTAAGGAGTGACCTCGGTACCTTTGACCTCAACGGGATCCTTTCCCAAGAAACCGGTATCCTTTTGTTCTTTTATGAGTTGATCCACCCAGAGAGGTATCAGGGCTCCCTTGATAATCACGTTCCTCACACCGGTTATATATTTAGGGATGGTGAGAGGTTGAGGATGCCCCACGTATCGCACATGGCAGATCCCCAAGGGTTCCAGGAACGATTCCGGTGTCTCTTCGGTCCCTCCCTCCACATGGACGAGCTTGCCGTCCAGATACTGAGGGATCTCCCCAAGGGTCATGTGTAGACTATGGTCCCACGCTGCACCTGCCAGTTCCGCAATGCTCACCACCCAATAGAGGTAGATATCATGAACGGCATCCAAATGGTCTGCATACCATTTGACCAGAACATTGTTGGTGCCGGGGTCGGAGCCCATGCCGGTGAGGACCGTGATGCCCGCCGCCCTGGCCATGGCATCGATCTCAGAATTAAAGAGTATTTCGGTACCCTCGTAATCATCGCAGATGTCGATGTAGTTGACTTTAGCCTCCACAGCAGCTTTTGCCACGGGAACGGCTGTCTTGTAAAATGGCCCCGCACAGTTGATCACAACATCAATTTCTTTGAATGCCTTTACCATGGTCTCATGTTCGTTCACATCCATCTTGATGAGACGTGTCTTGTCGCTATCTCTCAGTTTGGGCGCCAACCTTTGCGGGTCAGGATAAAGATCAGCTAAAACAACATGAGAGACCCTCTCCTGTTTTATCAGGTCTCTACTGACCCCCTGGCCCATTCCTCCAGCT
This sequence comes from Thermodesulfobacteriota bacterium, assembly GCA_030837305.1. GTDB lineage: Bacteria > Desulfobacterota > Desulfomonilia > Desulfomonilales > Desulfomonilaceae > JAUPKT01. The sequence continues at coordinate 1,786 of JAUPKT010000011.1, read as the reverse complement.
CCACCTAGTACCAGCGCACGCATGTTCTAACCTCCTGAATATTTCAAAAATGCCGAAATGATTGATGACTCTCCACATTCCCTAAAAGTCCGTCATGATTGCTTCGCTTCGCCCGGGATGACAATTGGGCTATCTTGTTGTCATTGCGAGGAGCCACGCGCGAAAGAAGGAATCTCTCTTTCTTGTCATATTTTGGAACGCAGTCAAGCAAATCCGATGTTCGTATTGAGAATCCCCATACATGCAAAAACCTCGATCAAGGGTTGTACAGAAGAACAATTCGATTTGTGTTCGTCCCCTTTGCCAGGTTTCTTACCCCCCAACAATTTGACGTTTTGGTAAAAACCTGGTCATTGAGCATAACCATCACAGGCTTCAGGCCTGCGGAGACGGCAGCGGGAACCACCAGATTCTCCAAGAGCAACTTGCCGTTGAGAACCTCGCCCACCTCAAATGCAATAAAGCCGCCCGGGACGAGGATCCGCTTCATCTCACCGAAAACACCTGTCATTTTTGCTTGCCACTGTTTGGGGCTGCCGATTTGCCAGATGGGGATGCCGGAAGCGTCTATGCCATTAAACCAGCATCGGAGCCAATTGTCGGTCTGATAGTCAACAACTTTGAGAAATGGGGGAGAAGTGACCACCAGGTTGACGGACTGGTCCGAAATCGAAGGAGTCCTGTCACAACGTCCTGTGATGATGCAAACATCACCTGAGACGCCCCTCAGAACTTCGGCCTCCTCCAAATCAAGGTCTCTCAGAAGGCTTTTCGTCTTTCTCATGACAATTGTTTTGAGGTCCCTCTCTTCCGGAACTTGACTTCTCCTTTGGTTGATGCGGCGCTGGGATACTATGGAAACTGCTTGATTGGGCGGCATGGTATAGACAGAAAGGAATCCTTTGGAATGGCCGGTCAATCGATTCGTTGCCACCATGCGAATCCAACGATCCACATCGTCTAGGGTGCTGGAAGATGACTTTTCCATCAGATAAGATCGAAGGTTGACAATGGCTCGGAGAGTCTTGGGATGATAGAAAACCAGCAAATCTTCTCTCAGCTCAACATCCTTCTTCAGGTCAATAGCCTGGAGACGCTTCATCACATCTGCCGATGCCGAGGGATTGAGTCGAGGGCGGATGAGGATCTCGCTCAATGGGTTGATGTCACACCCCAGCGGTTTTCTTCCGAGCAGGGCGGCCTCGAGAAGGGTGGTGCCACGGCCCATGAAAGGATCGTACACTGTGTCACCCGGGTTGGTGAGCCTCTGAATGAAAAACCGAGGCAACTGCGGTTTGAAGCACGCTCTGTAGGAGATTTCGTGCAACGAATGAGCAGCTCTCTGTTTTGATGTCCAAAATTCGTTGATGTAGACTGTTAGGTTTATGGAAGAATCCAAGAACGGCAGAGAAATGGTTCGCTTGCCAAACTCGTCAAACCCGCGGACATGAGATTCAAATACCGCCGGCGAAAACCCTGTCTCCAGTGACATCGGCTCTTCGCATGCATGAAACCGATCCCCCATAGGCTCGTTGTGTTCGGAAGGCAGGGAATCTTTTTTCAAGGAATGCTGGATTATTTCCAAAATGAGCTGTCTCGCATGGTGCTTTTTCAATGCCCGCGACCTGCCAGGTGCAGTCAGGTCTCTCGCGAAATAGATCCATATCCCTGACCGCCTTTAGCCTTTGAATATACATTTCAACGGATGCTACGGTAGAACATATCCGGTTCAGAAAATTTACACAATGAGAGAATAGGGCTGCAAATAGCATTGGAACGAGACACT
>JAUPKT010000403.1 GCA_030837305.1 Thermodesulfobacteriota bacterium | reverse complement strand
GGCGTAGGTCTCTGCTCGTACCTCCTGATTGGATACTACTACGAAAAACAATCGGCCTCTGATGCCGGCAAGAAGGCATTCGTGGTGAACAGGGTAGGGGACTTTGGCTTTCTCATCGGGATGTTTCTTATCTTCATGACCTTCGGCACTTTCAACTATCTGGATGTTTTTTCGGCTGCACAGGAGAGACTCTCTCAGGGTGGCCTGATGGTAACGTTGATTACTCTGCTTCTCTTTGTCGGCGCTACAGGTAAGTCAGCGCAAATACCCCTTTACACATGGCTCCCCGATGCCATGGAAGGCCCCACACCCGTAAGTGCTCTCATCCATGCCGCAACCATGGTAACGGCTGGTGTATACATGGTAGCCCGATGCAGCGTTCTGTTCGCCATGGCTCCGGCATCAATGACGGTGGTAGCCATCACAGGAGGCGCTACGGCATTTTTCGCTGCAACCATCGGTATGACGCAATTCGACATCAAGAGGGTCCTTGCTTACTCCACGATCAGTCAGCTAGGTTATATGTTTATGGCATGCGGCGTCGGAGCTTTTGCCTCGGGCATCTTCCACCTCATGACTCATGCATTCTTCAAGGCTCTCCTGTTCATGGCAGCCGGAAGCGTCATGCACGCCATGGCCGGCGAACTGGACATGCGCAAAATGGGAGATCTCCGGAAAAAGCTCCCGTACACCCACTGGACGTATCTGTTTGGAACTCTTGCCATCGCCGGGCTGTTCCCCTTCGCGGGCTTCTTTAGTAAGGACGAGATACTGTATTACGCCTTTGAACGTTCACCCGGTTTTTGGGCAATCGGTGCCGTTGCCGCGGTCATTACATCCTTTTACATGTTCCGGTCCGTTTTCATGACTTTCTATGGAAGATCACGGGTAGATCCGGAAACGGCCCATCATCTCCACGAGTCTCCTCCCATCATGACCGTACCTCTTATTATTCTGGCTTTTCTCTCACTGGTCGGTGGTTTCGTGGGGATCCCAATCTTTCCGGGACTCCATGCGTTCGGTGATTTCATCGGACCTGTTTTTGCCCCGGCCAAAGCCATCATCGATCATGGCTCTCATCATGCGCACAATGTGACTTTAGAGCTGTTCCTTATCGGAGCGTCTCTCACAATAGCAGTCATAGGGCTGATCATCGCCTGGAAGATGTACATCACAGATCCTGCACTGCCGGATCGGTTTATTCAGGCATTTCCCAGTGTGCATAAGCTCATCTACCACAAGTACTGGATGGATGAAGTATACGATGTGCTTTTCGTGAACTCGATTGTGAACTTCTCGCGCTTCTTATGGAAGGCCTTCGATGAGGCTGTAATAGACGGTATAGTCAACGGTACTGCCGCCTTGGTCAAAGGCTGGGGGACCGTCTCGCGTTGGCTCCAGACAGGGCTGGTCAAAGACTACGCATTCACCTTCCTTGTAGGAGTTTTGGTGGTCATCGGTTACCTCGTTTTAAAATAGGACTAGGAGTGCCGTTCATGGAGAATGTCTGCTTCCCATACCTTAGTTTCATAACATTTGTACCTCTACTGGGTGTCCTCGTACTGCTCTTCATAAATAGGAACTCCCATGAACTCCTTCGATCCGTTGCCCTTATCTGTATGCTGATAGATTTTGTGGGCAGTCTGTTCATCTATTTCCTGTTCGACTCTTCCTCGCCGGTCATGCAGTTGATCGAGAACTATGCATGGGTGCCATCGTGGGGAATTTCATATAAAATGGGGATAGACGGCATTAGCCTGTTCCTCATCCTCCTAACCACCTTTCTTGGTCCCATCGTAATATTGGCGTCATGGAAGGATATTCAGTCCCGGGTGAAGGAGTTCCTCATTTGTCTGCTCTTCCTTCAGACAGGGATGGTGGGCGTCTTTGCGTCTCTGGATTTGTTTCTTTTTTATGTTTTTTGGGAAATCATGCTTATCCCCATGTATCTCCTCATTGGAGTCTGGGGCAACCCTGCGCGCAAGCTATACGCTGCCATCAAGTTTGTATTGTATACCATTGTCGGTAGCCTGCTCATGCTTGTCGCTATTCTGGCACTCTACTCCATTGCGGGGAATGCAACTGGAACATACACTTTTGACTTGCTCAAACTTCATGAATTCCCGTTTCCTCTCCAGGCCCAATTCTGGATGTTTCTGGCCTTCTTCCTTGCTTTTGCCATCAAGGTCCCCATGTTTCCTTTCCATACCTGGTTGCCCGATGCTCACACTGAAGCCCCAACCGTGGGCAGTGTCGTCCTTGCAGCGGTACTTCTCAAGATGGGAACCTACGGTTTCATAAGATTCGCCATTCCCCTGTTCCCAAATGCAGCCATGGATGCAGCCTGGTGGATATGCCTCTTGTCGGTAATCGGAATTATCTACGGGGCGTGGGTCGCCATGGTCCAACCCGATGTCAAGAGACTCGTTGCCTTCTCAAGCGTCAGTCACCTTGGCTTCGTTATGCTGGGCATGTTCGCCATGTCAATACAAGGACTCCAAGGTAGCCTTATTCAAATGATCAATCATGGGCTCAGCACGGGAGCCCTGTTCCTCATCGTGGGAATGATCTATGAAAGACGCCATACTCGCCTTATCCAAGACTTTGGCGGGATCTCCAAGGTCATGCCCGTATTTTCCGTGTTCTTCATGATTTTCACGCTGTCGAGCATAGGACTCCCGGGTCTCAATGGATTTGTCGGCGAATTCCTTATTCTGTTGGGTGCGTTCAAAGTGGAGGCGCTCCGATGGTATGCAATCGTTGCAGCGAGCGGTGTCATATTCGCTGCCGTGTACATGCTGTGGATGTTTCAAAGAGTCATGTTCGGCGAAATCACCAACCCCAAGAATCTCGGGCTATCCGATTTGAGTCCCCGAGAAGTGTTGGTGCTCACCCCGATCCTGGTCTTTGTAGTATGGATCGGCGTGTACCCGAACACGTTCCTCAGACCCATGGAACCCGCATTGAAAAACTTCGTTCAAGTCGTCGAAAAGAAGAGAGCTATGGTTTTGGACCGGGAAAAGGCAAACAAATCACAGCTCCAGAACGAATCCATTTTGGCCTTAGTGACGAATAAGCAAGAAAAAAACGATTAAGAAGAACAGAATC
>JAUPKT010000402.1 GCA_030837305.1 Thermodesulfobacteriota bacterium | reverse complement strand
CTGCCCAAGGGCAGTCCTTGTCGGAATTGCTCAACATTTGTGCAGCCACGTCTCAGTTTCATTCTTTGCCTCCAAACAAATGTAATTTATTAGGGTCTATATTTTTCATGACCTAAAAGAAAAACAAAATTGATTTAGCATTTTATTCAAGGAAGATTGTGATGAGTTCCTAAATCTGAGAAGAATTCTTGTTATTCAAAATATCTTGACAATGTTTTTCTTACAGCGCCATAGTTGAGTCCTTCTTCTAAGGTAATTTTCATGTTATAGTAGAGTTGGCTTTCAACCATCCTCAAGAGTGAAAATTGAGGAAATATTCTTAGAAAAGGATGATTACAATGAAGAAGTCTGCTTGTATTACATCTCTGCTGTTAGCCACTCTATTCTGTGTGTCAGTCTGCTTGGCTGACTCAGACATCCCGAACCTTGTTGGAACCTGGACGGTTAAATGTGAGAGTGGGGTGGTCTTAAAAGGAAAGGAACCCAGTCCGAAGACACATCACACTCAACCTTTCGGTAATCTTAACGCTGAAGCGGTTATAACCAAGCAACAAGGAAGGATAATGCATGGCACCTTCAAGTCTAACAGGGCCACTGAGAATTTTGTTGCTGCGATTGGCTATGATAACAAGACCATATATCATGCGGATGAAGATGGTTTTTTTGAAGGCAAGCTAATTGACAAGGACACAATTGAGTTTGTTTATCGTCACGTAACTCCGACTGAGTCCGTGGTTGCTGTCGGTGTATACACTAGAAACAAATAGTATTTCAGCCAAACCTTAAAACCGGTAGACGTAATTGAGGGGTGTCCTGACGTGTTCAATGTTGTTTCTATTTCAACACAACAGTAGACGCCCCTTTGTCAAATGACTCTTGGCAGAGCCGGGAGCATATTCTTGTTAGCCCCCCAAGGGGTCGTTCATCATGGCCCCCTAAAGGGGGCGTCTCATCATCAACCAGAACTAGCTGTGCGAGGCGTGAGTCTTCGGCTTCTTGTTCTAGAATGTATTTTTTCACTCCGTCCTCGTTCAGCCCCACTGTTGAAACATAGAAGACTCTCGCCCAAAAACTTTCGCCTGTGAAACTTCTCATCAACAGGTTAACCAGAAAAACAGCCTCGCCAGAGTGCGGAAGGTCCGTTTTAGAGGTACCCTGCATAGATTACCGAGGATTTGGAACTTGCGAATCTACCAGAAGCAAACTTGAATTCGCTCAAGGTTTCGTCAAGACTCGCTTCAGTTCAGCGAGAATTGGCAAAAGGTATGCTCGAAAGGTATCGGGGTCTTCGGTCATGGGAAAGTGTCCGAGACCCTGCATTATTCGCACATGCGCTCCTGGAATCAAGCCCGCCAGCCTCAGGGTCGATTCAGGGCTAGCGGAGTAGTCGTATTCGCCCGTGAGCAGGTACACCGGGCAGTCAGACACGTCAAACTCGGAAATCAGAGTATTCGCGTCCCATTCCTCGCTGTAAAAGGAAAGGTCGCCTTCGTACACGCCGTATCCGCCCTGGCTGTAAAACCACCACGCCCGACGTCTCTGCTCTTCAGGGCTCAGAGGGCTCATTAGACCATAGACATACGTAGGAATGTAACACGCCTGATTAACTTGTGGGTTCGTAAGGAAGCGATTGAGGCGCGGTGTAGATCGATCTGGCGCTTCGACCCCGATTGCCGCGCTGACATCGGCCCTGTGGCGAGCAGCCATGTACACCGCCATGGCCGCTCCCATGGAACCGCCCATAACCACGGCCCGAGTCCTCGCGACTTCACGAATGAACGTCACGCACCAGTGGGCGTAGACCTCCGTCGAAAGCCGATATGGAGTTCGCCACCAGCCATGAGCAGGTGTCGAGCGACCGTGATAGGGTAGATCGAAGGCAAGCATCCTCCAGCAAGCCCCTATTTCAACGTCGCAGAGCAGGTCGTGAAACTGGCGGCTGTCGGCTCCGGCCGTGTGTAGAAGGACCAGGGGCGTACCGCTGCCCGCCTCTTCGTAATAGATTCTCCAGGGTTTGCCTTCTGGGTCGGGGAGGTCTATGTACCTTCCGCAGATCTGATTCGGGTTCCGCGCGAAAGCTGATTGCGGTTGTTGATCTTCGGGAAAAGCTTTGTGTGCAGATTTATTTTTGTCCAATTGCCTCGCTACGTGCACGAGTCTCTCCAGAACAGGTAGGGCCTGTGCCGCCAGCAGCTGATTCCCATCCATGGAAAACTTGGGGTCCGTAGTCCGCAAGGCCATGAAAGATTGGTATCCGGGAGGTGGCACGGGGCTCAGGAGCTTTCTCCACGAGTTGGCCGACGCTCTGATAGCGAGGTCCCACGAGTCATCGATTCGGGGCTCACCCAAGAAAGACAAACGTCGATCATTCAGGACAATGAGGAATCTGTCCTCGGTCGTATCCAAAAGCACCCGAAGACTCAGATCCCGTGCCCTGTCCATAAGTTCAACATCCTGATTGGCCCGTTCCAGCAGCCGTTGCAGCGATGCTTCTGTGAGAAGATCGCGGGGGAGCTTAACGCTAGAGTCCAAGATAGACCTCCTTGACGTCCGGATTTCCTCATCAACTCCTCCTCTCAACCCTGCATGATCAATCTTCCATTCTCGATTACGTGGTCTCGATCGATTTATCCGGGAATAAGGGGAACAGTCTGAACGGCCAGAAGCGCGGCCATGCCCAGCTTCTGGATCTTTGTGACTTTTTCGAAGACTTCCTTCACTAACATGAGGGCGAGACCAATGGGCCAATGGAAAGCTCATCAAGCATGTGCAATCGTGGATCGAACATCAGGCCGCATGCAATTGCGAGCATTTCTTGCTCCCCTCCGGAGCGCTTGGCAAGGTGCGTACCTCTTTCCCTGAGGGGAAGAAACGGCGAATACGACGGCTCCAATCCTTCAGCTCGTTTCTTTTTGGCCGAGGCGATGATTGCATCGAGCTTGAGATTCTTCTCGACAATCGTACCGGAAAACACTTGCCTGCTCTCAGCTAGAATTAAGCGCAATCTTGCCATTTCAACTGTCTCGTGACATTTAAGTGGCAGAGAGGTCATCCCGCTGACGCCGTCAAGGTCTTCGTAAGGAGTCCCAGGCGACCTTGCAGAGACAAAACCGTCGTCACCTTAATGAAAATTACCCCTTTCTGCTTTGTTTGAACGTACTTCAACTTCCGTCAGTCTGTCAACGGTTCCACGATCGTCGGTCTAATTTTGTGATCCCATTGGGTTTATAGGCGCCTGTATCGATTGACGTGCAACCAGACGCGCGACTTCGAAGGAGAACCGGAAATCCATACCCCCGGAATCAGAGATGGCGTGGAAAAATCGGACACATGAAGTGAGTGGTAGCCCGATCTTTAGCAAACCCTGATGTTGTCCTGGTGTCCCAATAGTTAATCTATGTTACAACTGCAGCACAGGTGCAGCAGGCAAGAGTGCTGCAGCAATGGAAGATCTGCAACACCTGGCAACTATTGGTCGTTATGGTAATTTGCATTTCCAGAGCCACTTGTTGCTCATACGCCGCTTGTTGTGCTCTGGTCCAGGTAAAAAGGACAGCGGCATAACTTCATGAACTGTTGTAAATTGATCAGAGGAAAGGGAGAGCTCAATTGTTCAAAACAATGAACCAGAGCCAGGTATCGTAATAATT
>JAUPKT010000401.1 GCA_030837305.1 Thermodesulfobacteriota bacterium | reverse complement strand
TCAACAAAAAAACTGCGAGGCAATGTCAAAAGAAATCATGACGAAATTCCTTGGTAAGTCAGTTGGTTGGAAAAGAGGTTTCCGCTCGACACCGCAGATACTCGTAGTGATGTGCCATAATATTTTTTCAAGACGTCTGCCACGTGATATAACTCGACATGCCATTTCGTAAAGGAGATTCCAAGACAGAACCCCAAAGAGAGGGTTGCTGAGACTCTAAGCATTGATGAAAAAGGATGAAGGGTCTCTGCGGCCTGACCCGCAACGTGTGAGTTTTTCTTCTGGTGTGGCGTCGATATCTCACGAACCAAGGCTTGTCATCAAGCCTCAGACAGGGAATTGAGTTCGTCTATGTGGAAGCGCTTCAGTCTAAGGACTCGTATTCTTGTGCTCCTCGCTCTAATCATGGGGATTACCGTGGGGGGCGGTGTCGTGTCCATGATCAATTCATACATGATGGATCGGATTTTTTCATCGGTCATGGAATCAGATCTGGAGGCGGTGCATGCCGCTCAGGAGCTGGAGAATACACTTGTTATGCAAAAAGGTTATGTTACCTATTACTTTCAAGACAGCGACGATGCATGGCTCAGGGAGCTTGATAGGTATCATCTTGCTTTCGAAAGTTGGTTGCGCAAGGCACGGCAATGGGCGGTTACCGATGAGGAGAGGGCCATCCTCGGCATGGTTGATTCCAAGTACGCCGATTACAGTCATACTCGGGATGAAGTGGTAAAGCTGTACAAAGCGGGAAAAAGGGACGATGGATTCCGTCTGCATCAACAGCTTCGGAATGAATTTCGGGGAATCATAGATTTGTCCAGAAAATTCAAGGATGCGTATGGACAGAGCATCGTGGCAGCTCGCGGCAAGATTAACGACAGGGTAGGTCTCATGAGTGCTCTGACCATAGTGGCGCTCCTCCTTGCCATTATACTGGCCGGTGTTCTTTCTTACATACTGTTCATGGAGATTCTGGAACCAATACGGCAATTAGCCCTGGGATCGGAGAATTTAGAGACAACCTCCGGTGTCGGCGATGAAGTAAAAGTGCTGAGACAGCGGTTCCAAAACCTTATTGAAGACGTTGATCAGACCAAGAGCAAACTCAAGAGGAGCAGGGAGCACCTTGCGCAAGCGGAAAAGTGGGCTCTGGTGGGAAAGCTGGCAGCCGGAGTTGCCCACAGTGTGCGCAATCCGTTGACATCAGTGAAGATGAGACTTTTTTCCATGGAACGCAATCTCTTACTGGCTGCAAGCCAGAAGGAGGATTTTGAAGTTATAACCGAAGAAATACGGCACATAGACACAATACTGGGCAATTTCCTCGAATTCTCGAGGCCCCCGAGACTGAGGATCCAGTCCATAAGTCCTTCCGACACGGTGGATATGGCAATTCAGCTTTTGAAGCATCGCCTCGAATCTTATAACGTCACCGTGGAGGTTGTCCGCGATGAGCAATTGCCTGACATACAGGGAGATCCGGATCAATTGAAAGAGGTCTTGGTTAACTTGATGGCCAATGCGTGTGAAGCTATTGTGGATGGAGGGGTCATTACGATCAAGGAAAAACGGACTCTTGTGGAAAATGTTGGACCGTGCATCATAATTCAGATGACGGATACAGGTCCGGGTGTCCCGGAGGAGATTCAGGACAAGCTCTTTCAACCTTTTTTCAGTACCAAGGAAGAAGGCACCGGCCTGGGACTCAGTATCGCAACCCGAATAGTGGAAGAGCATGGCGGCTGGATTGAACTTAGGTCACGGGAGGGTGAGGGGGCAACTTTCACCATAACACTACCTGTGAGGGAGATAGAGCGTTGGGAGACATCCTCATAGTTGACGACGATGCCCAGTTGAGGCACAGCTTTGCAAAAGTGCTTGCCGGTGAGGGGCATGTAGTTCGTACGAGTGCGACCGGAGAGGCTGCTTTGGAGTCCGTCACCAATAAGGCCCCTGATCTTGTCATCATGGACATCAGATTACCGGGCATGGACGGTTTGAAAACTTTCCAGCATTTGCACAAAGTCCAGCCAAAACTGCCGGTGATCATCATGACGGCTTATGGCAACACGGATACCGCCATACAAGCCACAAAACTCGGGGCTTTTGACTACGTGCTGAAGCCTTTTGACATTCCTGAGATGCTGACCAACATTCAAAAGGCGCTTGAGGCGGGGCGGTTTATGCGTTCCCGCGTAGAAATTGACGCGTTACAAGATAGAGAATCCGCGGATGCAATTTTTGGGAAAAGCAAAGGCATGCAGGAGGTGTACAAGGCGATTGGCCGTGTGGCATCTACGGATGCCACGGTACTCATTCGGGGGGAGTCCGGGACGGGAAAGGAGTTGGTCGCTCGGGCGATCTATCAGCATAGTGAACGAAAAGAAAAGCCGTTTCTTGTTATTAATTGTGTCGCCATTCCGGAAACCCTCCTGGAGAGCGAACTGTTCGGGTACGAGAAAGGCTCTTTTACTGGAGCTGCTCACCGGAAGCTGGGCAAGATTGAACAAGCCGACGGTGGAACAGTGTTTTTAGATGAAATAGGGGACATGCCATTTAGCATTCAGGCAAAAATTCTGAGACTGCTTCAGGAAAAAAACATAGAGAGACTTGGGGGACGTTCACCCATTCCGGTTGATGTGAGGGTGATAGCCGCCACCAATCGGGATCTGGAACAGGCCCTTGCAGAAGACCGTTTTCGAGAGGACCTCTATTACCGGCTAAAAGTTGTCACATTGTGGCTACCGCCTCTTCGCGAGAGGGAGGGCGATATTCCATTATTGGCGGAGTATTTTCTGAGGCGGTATGCACGCCAGATGCATATTGACAGTCCAGGAATAACTTCCGAGGCAAAAAGGTTCATGGGACAGTATTCCTGGCCTGGAAATGTGAGAGAATTAGCCAATACGGTGCAAAAGGCGCTCATTTTCAGCAGAGGGTCACCCATAACGGGTGAGGAAATGACGTTGGCGATTCGGGGAGAAAAATCGTCGCGTCAGACCCATCGATCCGTTCGAGGAGAAGCCTTGAAACAATGTGCTAGGGAGGAATTAGCCTTTGGCCGGGGCCAAAAGACATTCACTGACATAATTGATCGATTTGCATCCGTGCTCATTGCAGAGGCTTTGAATCTGACGGCAGGGAATAGGTCTCAAGCCGCTAAGATGCTTGGCTTGTCTAGACCGACGCTCCTGGCTAAAATAGAAAAATACGGGATCAAAATAGAAACAGCAGCAAAAAGCGATTGAATGACGTGCAGCAATCTCTAGAGACCGAATTGCCGGAAAAGTACCTCCCGGAGCCCTTTGTCAATGTGTCCCCGGTTGTTCGGGATGCAATCTGGAGCAAGGGTGAAATGAGGGACTACCCGGAGGGTTCAATCATTTCGCAAACCGGGGAATCTTCGGATTCGGTCTCTTTGCTTTTAGCTGGACGTGCAAGTGTTCTCCTCGTTGAACCCGATGGACCATCCATAAGGGTCGAAGAGATTGGACCAGGCGACCTTATTGGTGAAATCAGCTTGCTCACGGAAAGTCAGGCGCCCTTTCATTTTCAGGTCCAGGCGGATGAGAAATGTCGGCTCCTGGAGATACCCGCCTCTGAATTCGAGAAAATCCTCAAGGAGACCCCTGATTGCGCATTAACCATACTCAAGAGCTTGGCGAGGAAAGTTGTTCGACTGGACCGGAGTGTCTACAACAACGTCCGTAAGAAAAGAGCACTTCAGGCACTTATCAGCAAACAGGAACACCTCTTCCCGGACTATTTTGTTGGTGAGACCGTTCGGCGAAGAACAATGGGCCGGCTGGAGGAGCTTGCGGCATACCGGGGACCGATTCTTATCACCGGAGAGACGGGAGTCGGCAAGGAATTCATGGCGCATGCCGTTTACGGCATGAGTCAATATTTCAAGAGAGTATTTCTTTACCTCGATTTGCTTCGGCCTCTTCCACAGGTTTCTTCGGCAGGAGACTATTGCGAACTCCCTCGTTCCTCAGAAGATGCCACCGATGAACAAATGAAGCTGTTCTTTGGTTACGAAACCATCCACGGGGACGGCTCCAGAGTAGAGACGCCGGGTTACGTGGAATTAACCGAAGACGGAACGCTGCTTGTCAGGGGAATCGAGCAACTGACCAAAGAGATGCAGGAGAAACTTCTCGCAACGCTTAAGTCAGGGACGTTTCAGAAAGTGGGATCGGAATCCTTTCAATCGTGTAATTTCAGGCTGATCGGCACAACGAATTTAGACATTTCGGAAATATTGGAAGAGAAGCAGCCTCTTTTGAAATGGCTGTCCGGCCATTCAGTCAATGTGCCGCCTTTAAGAAAAAGGCGCAAGGAGATATCGGCTCTCATAGACCACTACGTGAATCAGTATAGTCAAGAATTACACAAGGCCATCGATAAAATACCCAAGGAAACCATAAAGACCCTCCTAAACTATTCATGGCCGGGGAACGATCGAGAACTGGCGACAACGCTGAAGCGGGCTGTTCTGCTCGCCGAAGAGGGAGTACTGAGACCTCAGGATATCTATTTTGACCTCAGGCGCATTGAGGCGGATGGCAAGATCAACCTCCTTAATGTCCCGGCGCTCAAAACCGCAGTCAGGAGCCCTTTGTTTCCTGCAATCTTCCAAAGCATGGCGGCTCCATTCTTTTTTATCCTGCTGGTTCTCCTTTTTTTTGGGCCCGCAGATCCGGTAAACAACATAGGTGGGCTATTCAGTTGGGCCATTGGCTGGCCTACCATGATTTTTGGCGCTTTTTTTTGGGCACGATTTTGGTGCACCCTGTGTCCCATGGGAACTCTGAGCAATCTGGCCAAGAAGGTCGTCTCCATGGACATACCTTTTCCAGTTTGGTTGAAACACCGAAGCGACTGGATCATCAGTGCGTCCGCCTTGTTCATAATATGGCTTGAAATTGCCACCCAGATGCGGACGTCTCCCTTTAATACCGGACTCCTTTTGCTGACCATCTTTTTGCTGGCTGTAATAGTGTCGGTTATCTTCGAACGCCAATCCTGGTGTCGGTACTTGTGTCCGCTGGGTGGAATGATGGGAGCCTTTGCCAAGGTTTCACCCATTGAACTCAGGGCGGACAGAAATGTGTGTGCCTCCCAGTGCACGACAAACGACTGTTATGTTGGAACAAAAGACAGAGAGGGATGCCCTTTCGGGCAAATGGCGCCGACCCTGAGATCCAATCGTTTTTGCAAGCTCTGCGGCAACTGCATTAAGAATTGCCCTCACGACGCAATAAATCTGAACTTCAGAGTACCGGGACGTGAGATTTGGGAGATGCGTCAGGTGGGCTATGTGACCGCTTTTTTGGTAATAAGCCTGTTTGCCGGTCTCGTCAGTGAATTGTCTCAACGAACGTCGCTGTACGAACCATGGGCTCAACTATTAGCAGGTTACGGACATCTTGTCGTATTTACGGGTTTTTTCTTCTTATTAATAGGAGCGGCTAATGTGCTGGTGTGGCTAGCGGCTCAGTTCTCCCGTCATGCGGCATCCGAGACCACTCAAGAAAACTTTGCACGCTATGGACTAGCCCTCTTGCCTTTGGTGCTGACCGGGTACATGGCATATCATCTTTATTATTTCATCAACCTGGGCGTATTTTTCCCGGTCATTTTATGGCAGGCATTTGAGTTTGAGATCTTCCGGCAATTGGTGATCACCATTCCGCCGTCATGGGTTCTTCGACTTCAGCAGCTTTTCATCATCGCGGGTCTGACAGGAACCCTGGTCATTATGTATCGTTTAGCGAGGGCCCGGCAGAGCACGACCATCAGGGCCCTGCAAGAGGCTGTCCCCCATGGGCTGGTTGCGGCGGCCTTTGCGTTCATCTTGATGAAGGTCATGCACGAATTTTTCTTTTGAACAGACTCCTCGTACTACAATAGAGCGAGAGAGTACAGCTTAAAAACCAAGATCGACAGCTTTCTTGCCACAGGCCTCCAACACGATGTTTCGAGCCCTCAACAGATTGTAGGTGGACTGGTCATGAGGTTTGTCCCAGACCTTGCTTGCCTCCCCAACCCACTCTTCTGCTGCCTTCTTTGCTGAATCCGGGGCACCCTGCATCCTATTTCGGTATTCCTTCTTGAGATCCTGCAACAATTCTCTGCGTTTTTCTCCTTTCTGTTCTTTGATAATTTTTGCCCCGGTTTTCATGTATTGAATAACCGCATCACACGGATCCGATTCCTGGGTCCCTTGTGGGGCCGCCTGGACCCGAGATTTCACACCACTCTGATCTTGAGCCTTGTCTTCACCTGCCGGACCATGAGAAGCCGCATCAGCTAGCTGTTTTTTCAGCCTGTCCATTTGACGTTCAAGGTCAGCCTCCCGACTCTTGAAGCTTTGCAATTCATTTTGCAGCTCTGTAGTCTTTTTCTTTAGTTGAGCATTTTCCAAGTCACCTGCAACTTTGCTTTTTTTCAGATCATCCAGATTCTGGACCAGCTTTGTCTTTATGTCTGTGAGGGCAGCCACCTCTTCTTTGAGTTGCTGCTTGTCTTTTTCAAGCTTTGCTGCCACCTCAGTCAACTTGCCCACTTCAGAGCTGAGCCTTGTGACCTGCTGTTTAGCGCTCTCAAGTTCCTGTTTGTATCCGCAGCCTCCTCCTGCAAGGGTGAGGACGATCAAGAAAGCTAAGAGAAGACAACGGGTATTGAAAACGAACAGCCTCTGTCTCGTCGTTGAAAAGCCTGCTTTCCAAACATGTCCACTCATGGTGCGAAAGGTGCTGAATGTGACGATGGCGGTTTTCCTCGGTTGGATATTGTACACGGTGTTCCTCCTCGTCCTGCGACGTGGCTGCGAGATTCGATGTTGTCGGTTTAGGTGTGAATAAATCTTCTTCTTTATTATATCTTTGTTCAGGTTTGTGTCCACTGGAATTCGGCCGGGTGTCTGCGATCAGGTTCGATTGTCTTGGCGGCTTTAAGCTGCCGAAGGGTCATTATAAACAGGCGGGGGAAACCTTATGAATTCGCATTGTCATTTTGTTTGCTTTGGTGCCCCGACTGTGGTGTAGTAGGTGCCGGCGAGAGAGGAATGGTTCTGCTGCTACACGCTATGTGCCTCTATAATAGGGCCATTTTCTCGAGCATGATCACTCTCTCCGACTATAACGAGGGGTCTCGTTTATGGACTCGAAAAGATTTCTCAATGGTATCGTCCTGTTCATGGTGATCTCCCTTCTGGGATGCGGCGAAAAAGCCAAGGTGG
>JAUPKT010000048.1 GCA_030837305.1 Thermodesulfobacteriota bacterium | reverse complement strand
GTTGGCGTTTAATGACCTTGTCGCGGATCTTACCGTGTGGTTTATCATCGGCACGCTTCTTGGCGGATTTATCACCGCTATGGTCCCGGACTCCTTTTTCAGCGGCCTGATCGAGCCCGGAATAGTCTCATACTGCGGGATGCTGTTGGCGAGCGTTCCCCTTTACGTTTGTGCCACCATGTCCACGCCCCTGGCTGCTGCGCTCATCGCCAAGGGAATCAGTCCCGGAACTGCTCTGGTGCTGCTCCTTGCCGGACCCGCCACCAACATGGCAACCATCTCACTGGTGGGAAAGATTCTCGGGAAAAGACCCCTGGCGGTTTATCTCTTAAGTATTATTGGGTGCACGATAGTGTTTGCCTATGTCGTAGATGCACTGTCCTCCACTGTCATGGGCTCCATCCCCGGCCTCGCCTTTCAGGAAACAGCAGGTATTGTGCCTGAATGGGTGGAACTGGTAGCCGGCTTCGTTCTCGCCATGCTTATGATTCGAGTCATCTTACTGACTGGTGTTGTGAGCCTCTTGAGACAGGCCTTTTCTCCCATGCGTGTCCCGTTACTACCCGAATCTGAAGCAGCGGCGTCAGCCCCAAAAACACCAGGCGGTACGTGATGCTCTGCCAAAGGTTCCGCGTGACGGACCTCCCTGTTACCCGCTGCTCACGCCACGTCGTGCCGAAACTGTACACTCTATCCTTTGTTCAACATTTCCCGGGACATGAGCCGTCTGATCCACCCGTTGGATAATATAACCGACGGCATGAAAATCATGTCTCCCACCAGAGAGAAAAGAATTGCCGCTGAACCAAGAATACCCACATAGATGACGGGTCTATAGGGAGAAATCAGGAGCATGATGAACCCAAAGAAGATAACCGTATGGTTGGAAATCATGGCTCGTGCCGTTACCTCGTACGCCCTGGCCAAGCACTCTTTAATGGTCTGGTCTTCTCTGCGGGCACGTAACTCTCTCTTGAGTTGCGTAAGCAGGTGAACTGTATTGTCAACCGTGAGTCCGATGGATACTGCGGCAGCAAAGACAGTCACACTGTCCAACGGTATCCGAGACCAGCCCATGATTCCGAAAATAATAGCCTGTGGCAAGAGTTGCGGGAGCAAACTGACGATTCCGAGGGAGATGGAACGAAATTGGATTGTGAGGAGCAAAGACATGTAGAAAACCGCGAGGATGAGAGAAGAGGCCTGGGAACTCACGATGTCGGAGGCCTGGGCTTCGAACACCGCAATGTCTCCTGTGACGTACACGTCGGCAGCATTCCCCATGGCACCGGCAGCAGCGGACCGAATCTGTTCAATGGTATCTCCTATCTCTATTTCCGCGGAGTTGTGGATCCGCACCGTTGTCCTGAGCACACTGAACCGGTCGTCGATGAATCTACGCAACATCTTCTGTCCATCAGGACTCAAGGAAGTGAGCGCGATGAGTTGAGGAATGGTCACAGGATTTACGAACATATCTTGCGAAGACACATCGGATTTTGAAGCGACTGCATGGAGATACTCAAGCAATGGAAAAAAGGAATCCACCGACGAAACATCGTGAACTCCCTTTACTCTTTCATCCATCTCTCTGACTCGCTGCCACATGTCGGCTCTCTTGAAATCATTCTCCTTGCCCATGACCACGAGTTCCACGGAGTTTACCGGCGTAAGGTTGTTTTCCACAAATTTCAGGTCTTTGATTTCTTTGGTGGAATCCGTGAGCATACGCAAAAGCTGAGGGTCACTTCGTATGAGAGGAGCCCCTGAAAGCATGACGACGATGAGGATCAGAATGGAATAGGCGCATAGTTTGCTGTGTGAAAACACGAAGTCCAGAATGCGATGGAAAGACCGGGAGACCAGGTCTGTTGACATGGCCTGAAATACGGGAGGTGGCGGTGGCTTCATGGAGATGAGCAGTGCCGGCGTCAAGATCACGGACAAGACAAAGGCCGTCAAAGGCCCCAAAGATAAAATCATGCCCAATTGCTGAACCATGGGGAATGAAGCGACCATGAGACTTGAAAAACCGAGGGCGGTGGTGAACGAGGTAACGAGACATGGCCCCGCGCCTGTTCGTAATGCAAGCTTTGCCGCATCAACGGGATCGTTGCCTTCCCTAAGGTACTGATTGTAGTGCGTGACCAAATGGATCACCGGTTCCACACTCGATATCAGGACAAGTCCAAAGGAGAGCGCGGTGGTGGAGTTTAATTGTATACCAAGGACCGCCATGATCCCTACAATCCAGAAGACGCACAGCCCTACCACCGTCCCGGTTATAAGGGTGACTCGCAGACTCTTGAATATGTAGTAGGCAACTATCGTGCAAACCAGCGAACACAAGACGCCAAACATTATCGCTGTCTGCAGGTTGTAATGTTGAATGGCCCTTCTAATTACCGGACCCCCGATGATCCGGTATTCGCTTCCCTCGGGCACATTTTTCTTCACTACGTTTTCTATTTCGTCAAGCAACCTCTCGATGACCGGAACATCAAAAGTGATTTCCTGGTCCACACCTATAATGACTCCGGCAGTGGTGAGATCCTTTGAAACCAACAAGTCTAAGATAGGTATTGCCCTGCGAATCTTTTCGAGACTGCCGGCCTGGGGAAAATCCAGACCCTCTTTTCCTGACTCCAAAATTGCGTACGACCCGAAAAGCCCCTGTTTTTCCCCAAACACTTTCAAGTTGGTAAGGCTGACTACATCCACAATATGCGGAGTAGATTCCAGGGTCCTGGTGATGCGTTGTGTTGCGTTGAGCAACGTGCTGCCTTGAGCTTCTGGAACGTTCCCCTTGATTGCTATGAGGACATAGTCCTCCGTGCCGAATGTAGCAAGAAACTCCTGGTAACGCTTATATTCGGCAGTATTCGTGTTCAATCCTGCTTTGAGGGTAACATCAACGCTCATCTGAGGGACGCAAAGCGCAAAAATACCGGTAATCAAAATGATCAGACCGACCATGGCTTTTCTGTGATCAACTATAAAATCGGTTCTTGCCGGCTTTTCCAGGCTGTCCATGGAAATCCGTTTCCTTTCATATGCTCATCGGAACGCTTACCGAGCGGTTTTGT
>JAUPKT010000400.1 GCA_030837305.1 Thermodesulfobacteriota bacterium | reverse complement strand
TTTGCAGGAGGCGTTTGGGCAAGCAGATGAAGTCAGGGGGTGGTGATGGCTTCAATAGAGCGCGGGTGGTGGAATTGCTCAACCCGGAGGCCTTGACCATTATCTTTGCCAGAAGGTTTGCGCCATACAAAAGGGCGGGTCTCCTCTTTTCTGATTCCGATAGATTGTTAAGAATTATGTCGGACAAGAGAAGACCGGTCCAATTCATCTTCGCAGGGAAAGCCCATCCCAGGGACATGCTGGGTAAGGAACTGATAAAGAAAGTTGTCCATCAATCAAAGACCGAGGGCTTTCGACGAAACCTGATTTTCCTGGAGGATTACGACATTAATATTGCCCGTTACTTGGTGGAAGGCGCTGACGTGTGGTTAAACACCCCCCGCCGTCCGAATGAGGCGTGTGGGACCTCCGGTATGAAGGCCGCGGCAAATGGGGCTCTGAATCTGAGCATTCTGGATGGCTGGTGGCCGGAAGCCTTCGACCACACCAACGGCTGGGCAATTGGTGGAGAGGAGGAATACAGCGACGTTGCCGATCAGGACGCCGCTGATGCGGACCGGTTGTACGACCTTTTAGAGAATGAAGTTATTCCGACGTTTTTCGATCGTGGCCCTGATGGGCTGCCGCATCGTTGGATCGAAATGATGAAGAACAGTATGGGGTCGATTTGCAGGCAGTTCAATAGTCATAGAATGATCGAGGAATACATGGAGGACTATTATATTCAGGCGGGCCTTGCGCACCAGATCCTCGGAGAAAATCGGATGACCAGGGCCAGGGAGCTGCGAGACTGGAAGCAGAAAGTCCGATCCGTATGGCAATCTATTGAGATAATTGATGTTAATCTTCCAAAGGGTGACAGAGTGGCCCTCGGTGAAGATCTCGAAGTTACAGCAACCATAAAGTTGGGAGATCTCACGTCGGACGAAGTGGTCGTGGATCTCTGTCATGGCGTCGTGGCGAAGGATTCAGAAAAACTACTGAACAGAAAAGTTACTGCCATGTCCAATACGGAGAATGTTCAGGAGGGAGTTTACTGTTTTCGGGGCACTATTCCCTGCGAGGAGACAGGGATCTATGCGTACAAGATCAGGGTGCTGCCGTTCCACCCATACCTCTTCAACCCGCTCTCCATGAATTTGGTTACCTGGGGTTGATCATCCCTGCTGCATCGTGAATGATATTTGGTACCCCCGGCAGGAATCGAACCTGCGACCTGCGGATTAGGAATCCGTCGCTCTATCCCCTGAGCTACGGGGGCTCGCACAATCGTGAATCACGTCTCAGACCTGCAAGGGTACGCCACCATCTGAACGGAAGTCAACTTTTTTCTCGTTGACGCTGAGCACAATATGGTAAGCTATCGGCTGATTCGGCTGTTTTTCAGCACAGAGCGGATGCACATCATGGTCATCATCGAAGCCATTATCAAACCGTTCAAACTGGACGATCTCAAGGAAGCCGTAGAAGAAATCGGCGTCGGAGGACTCACGATCACCGAGGTCCTTCAAACGTCTGAGATCCAAACTCGACGGCGGCCGACCGGAGCCACAGATCTTGGCCCTGACTATGTTCCGAAGATTCAAGTTGAAATAGCCGTAGCGGTGGAGTTGGCCGAACGAGTCATTGAGGCCATCTGTCTCCATGCGTCTGCCGGACGCACAGAAGACGGCATCATCGTGGTCACACGCATGGAAGGAGCCGTCAGGATCAGGACCGGCGAGCAGGGAGCAGACGCTCTCATGCCGTAAGGCCCATCCGACTCACGAGCCCTTGGGGATAAGCTCCAGGTCGCATTGGTCACCAAAGTGGTCCTTCAACTCGCTCTGCAAAGCTGAAAACTCCTCCATGCCCTCTGTCTCCACCACCAGTCCGCCATCCTCGAAACATCTCAGCCTGCCATGACTTTGTATGATGCTGACGGCTTTCTTTGGATCAATGGTGATCCACCCTTTCATGCGCCGCAGGAGTTCGGGACCGTCGAAACCACGCTCGATAACGAGGTCGATGTCTCTGAATTTCGCCTGCCAACCAATCACCGCAGGCCTCACCAATACCGGCGACACAGGATCATGAACTGCCGCACATCTGAACCATATACGTGATCTCACCATATCTCCTCATCCCCTTTTGAAAGTTTGATGTCTTAGTCTATAGGGCTTTCTCCCATGTCCTCAGACGGTTACGCCAGGAATCTCGCTTTCCGCATGTCATGCGCGCGTATACCCTTTAAGAAAAAGAGCTTTTCAAATACGGGCAAATGTGCTATATCTTGGCGCATTAAATGATTGATGAGACGAGAGAAGGTAGTTTGTCCATCGGCCACAGCCTCAGACAGAATCACCCATCATATTGGAAACAAACCATGTTTCGGTCTTTCGTTTTTCCTATTTTGGTTATGCTTTGTCTGTTCTCCCTGGTATACCCCTTGTCGCCCTGCTCTGCTGGGCCAAAAGCCAACGCCAAGATTGAAGGCGGCGACACAATGCCGCCCCAAAAAATCCTAAAGAAAGCTACGTTAAAACGTGCCAAGCCCGTTTCGCAAGCCGTGCACGCCAAGGCATACTGCTGCGTTGATCCCCTGACGAACCAGATCATCATGGAGAGGAATGCCAACGAGCCGCTACCCGTTGCCAGCCTCACGAAACTCGTGACCGCCATGGTGGTCTTGGAACACATGCCGTTGGACATGAAAGTTACCGTCCCAGAGCACATAAAAACGGTCCCTCGCACCGTCATAGGTCTGAAGTCTGGAGACACTATCACAGTTGTGGACCTCCTCCATGGTCTGCTCATCGGCTCCGGCAATGATTGCGCCGAAACGTTGGCCTGCGGTTTCCCCGGAGGCAAGGACAAGCTCATCGAGGCCATGAATAAGAGAGTGAAAAAGTTGGGTCACACGCAAACAACATTCTACACACCAAGCGGCTTAGACAGAAAGAACGACTCCACTGAAGCTGCCAGAAATGCGCAGGATGTTGATTCCAACGTGTCCACGGCAAAAGAAATGGCCCAGATCGCCCGGATCGCATTTGCCAACAAAATCATCCGATCCATCAGCCTCAAGAAAGGCCATGTCATAATCGGTCATGCCAAGAGCACGACATACCCCGTGCGGACGACCAACAAACTGCTCAAAGATAACTTGCCGCTCTACGGCGGGAAAACAGGCTTTACCCATCGAGCCGGCCATTGCCTTGCCAGCGAATTTAGGCCAGGCAAGAACGTGCTGCTCATCGTCGTCCTGGGAAGTCCAGACCACTTCCGTGACACGCGGCTCGTGTACAAAAATGCTCTCAAGAAATCGGATTCCGGTAAAGGGTCGGCTCCCACTCCATCAAGTCAGAAGACCGCTTCCACAAAGTAAGTTGAGCTGATTCTTCACTCCTTGGGCAGATAAAAAAGAAAGTTTATCCATTCCCCAGGCCTGGTTTCACACCATATTCGCCCACCGTGCCCCTCAATTATCTTCCGTATGTTGTAGAGTCCCAAGCCCGTCCCCCTTTTCTCACGGGTGGTGTCGTCATGCACCCTGTAGAACTTCTGGAATATTTTCTCCACTTCCTCGTAAGGGACTCCCGGACCTTCATTCCATACGTTGAAGATATAACCATCCGGTTGGGGTGACACCCCGTATGCAATCTTGCCGTGGGCACTCCGATACTTAAGGGCATTCCCGAAGAGATTTCGGTATACAATTTCCAATAGGCTCGCGGAACCCTGCAACTGAATGGCGCCAACACCCCCCATGCTCGCGTCGTAACTCTGAAACGAATCAGGATAACGCTCCTTCAACCCCATCATGGCTGGCAGAATGACCTGCTCATAATAATTATCTATTTTTTCTTTGCGGACCTGGAACTTGCCGTACTCAATGTCGGCCATGACCAAGAAGTCCTTGCTCATGGCCTCGAGAAACTTGGCGTGGTG
>JAUPKT010000399.1 GCA_030837305.1 Thermodesulfobacteriota bacterium | reverse complement strand
GACAAATGGACTTTGGTGGAGGCTCGGGGAGGACTCTCTCGGACAATACGGACAGTTTGTATCTCCGTCCATATGTGCCAGTCGGCCATCGCAACCGTGGTGAAAGACATTATGAGAATGACGTGAATTACTCGGATCATCCCGGTTATCCCAAGAATCTTTCGTTTATCGCTCGTACGTTTTGACATGGACTCCTGCACAGTATGTACGTTGGTGCCACGTCAACCCTAGAAATATTTCTTATACCAGAGGCCCAGATTCAGGACTTTCCACAGTAGAAAACCATTGTCTTTTATTCCCGAGACGTGTTCATCAAGTATTTTTTGCAGAGCAGCCTCATCAAATAGTTTCAGTCCCCCACCTATCCGAACGTTAAACACTTCCTTCATTAAGGGCACGAGGGGTTTTCTCAGCCAGTACTCGAACGGCACGCCAAAACCAGTCTTGGGGCTGTCTAATATTGAATCAGGAACGATTCCACGCATTGCGCTTCTCATCATCCATTTCTTTTTTCCCCAACGCACCTTCAGTCGTGCCGGGATGCCAAGGGCATACTCGGCAAGGTTCTTGTCAAGAAAGGGCACTCGCACCTCAATGCCATGGGCCATAGTAGCCCGATCCACCTTTTCGCAATAAATGTCGGGAAGGAGTATGGAGCAATCCGTATAGAGCATTCGCTGTACAGGATCCAAGTGTTTAGTACGAGCACTAACATCCCTGTATCGACCAAATGGATCCCGCTGCTCGACCAATTGCGCCACGTCTGGAGAAAGAACTCGTACGGGGCGAGAATTCGCAGACTCCCCCGTCAGGAGGAGTGCCATCCGCAAACCAGGGTCTCTCTCTCCTATTGCCAGGAGAAAACGCACCAACCTTTGTACCCACGGGAACCGTATTTCCCCTTGTATCGCAGGCCTCAATATCGTAGCAACTATTCTCCAGAATGTCTCAAATACAAGCACGCTGTATCGCCTGTATCCCCCGAATATCTCGTCTCCACCATCACCCTGCAGGATGACCTTGGTCTCTCGCGGCAAATTCTCGCACATTAAAAATAGAGGGATGTTGGCAGCATCACCGAAGGGTTGATCGTGAGCCTCCACAAGTCTGTCTAGAACTTCCGGAACATTTTGAGCAACCACATGTAGCTCATGGTGATCCGTTCCAAACGTCTTGGCAACTGACCTGGCCTTGGGCAATTCATTCACACCCCCCTCATAGTCAAAGCCAACCGAATAAGTAGTCAGACGCCCTTCATAGTGCCTGCCGGCCAAGGCTACTATAGAAGAGGAGTCAATCCCGCCACTGAGAAACACTCCCACCGAGACATCGCTTACCAGATGGTCCCGAACAGCCTCCTCCAGTTTATCCCGCACCGTGGGCACGACCACCTGAATGGGGTCATGGACCTGTCCTGTTTCCTCGATTTTCCAATACTCATGTGCATGCGTTCCATGGGCATCCACCACAAGATAGGTTCCCGGCAAAACCTTTTTTATTCCATCAAATAGAGTGGTGATTCCCAAGGTTGCGCCAAACCAAAGGTATTCATGGAGACCTGTATAGTCCAGAGTTCGGTCAATCCTGTTCGAAGCGAGTATGGCCTTTATTTCCGAACCGAAAACCAGGCCGTTTTGGAATTGTGAGTAATAAAGTGGTTTGATTCCGAACCGATCCCTTGCAAGGATCAGACGATTCTTGTTTTGATCCCAAATGGCGACTGCAAACATACCGTTGAACATTTCAAAACAGTTCGTGTCCCACCGTGCAAACGCCTCCAGAACCACCTCTGTGTCTGATCTGCTGCGAAATCGAACTCCATGATCCTGCAGTTGCTCCCGAATCAGTTTGAAATTATAAATTTCTCCATTATATACTATACTTATGCCCTTACCTTCCGAGTGCATGGGCTGATGGCCGGCAGACGTCAGATCAAGTATGCTCAGCCTCGTGTGGCCTAACCCAGCGAATCCGAGGATTGACACGCCTTCATCATTGGGGCCCCTGTGTTTCAGAGATCTTGTCATTGATCTCAAGACGTCGGGATCTATAGGTACCCCGGAATAATCAATAAGACCGCATATCCCGCACATCTTCCCATCCAGAGGGCACAAGAAACCTGTGATTTGAAGGGATCGAGACAGGTTCCTTACGCGTTATTTTGCTCCGACCTTTGACAAGCAATGCTCGAGGAATTTGAGTTCAGCAGGCCCTTAGAACCCTTTATTCAAAACCTTCTGAGATGGTCTTGCCAAATTTGGCACTGTTGGCTAATCATCTTTCATGGGTGCCTTGCCGGTACACCGCTAACAAGCTTCTTCCAAGCGCCTCAAGAGAGTAATTTGCCTGTATTTGCTCCTTGAATCGTTGCCCCATCCTAAGTCGAAGGGCATCGTCTGAGAGCAATTGCACGGTTCGTTCCACCATAGCTTCATCATCATCAGGCGGCACGAGGAATCCGGTTAGACCATCGTGAACAACCTCCGAAACTCCGCCGCAGGCACAGGCAACACAAGGAATTCCTTTTGCTCCTGCCTCTATGAGGGAGTTGGGAGTTCCATCAAAGTAGCTCGTATGCAAAACCACGTCAGTTGCCCTCAGTAGTTCATTGACATGGTCACATTGTCCCAGAAAACGGACATGTTTCTCTAAATTCATGGATCGAGACATCTGCTCCAAAACAGAGCGCCTAGGACCGTCCCCGGCAAGGATAAAAGACACGTTTAGTCCGTAATCGAGAATTTTCTTCGCTACTCTCAAAAACATTTCATGATTCTTCTCCGGGCGGAGGTTTGCGATCATCGTGACACAGGGCCACTCCACATCGATGGAAAAACTGCGCTTTGCCTCTGCCTGGGATCGATTGCCCTCTTGGTCCTCCATCACGATGGCATTACGAACTACGAATACATCGTCCGGTTGAACATGTAAATCTCTGATAAGGGCAGCTTTGCACCTATCAGCATTTGCAATCCATTTGCACGTAAGCAGATTTACCAGTCTGTTTACGGACCTCACTCGAAAAGGAGCAGGCTCGTCAGTCCGGACGCCGCCGATGATCTTCGGCACTCCGGCCATCCATGCGGCGAGGCGGCCGTAAGAGCTGCTTATCATATTGAAACAGTGCGCGACTTCAAATTCTTTGTTTCTCAAGAGTCGGCGGAGCGAGACCAATCTTTTTGCCCGCAGAAAGCCTCTCTCCGCGATTGTGAGCAAAGGCACCCCATTGTTCACAATCATTTCACCGAAATCATTCTGCGAACCGAGAGATATTAGCTCCGCCTCTAGACCCAACTTGCGCAACGCAATAACAGATAGGATGGCCTGCTTTTCTGCCCCGCCTCTGGCCAAGTTGTCGGTAATTATAGCTATTTTCATGGGTTGGCAACACACATCACACGTGGGAGAGGCTGACAAGAAAGAGAAACCGACAAATGCCTACGACGACCTTTTGGCTTCAGTCAACCAGGACCGAAACATCAGGATGCCCCAGAGCTGCCCCGATCTGTCCCATTGGCGTGACAGATGTTCTTTCCACAATCGCTGGATGATGTTCACGTCTAAAATAGATTCAGTCAATACTTCATCGTGATTCAAGAGGTCTTCGCACCAGCTCTTTAGAGGACCACGGAGCCACTCACCAACGGGCACTCCAAAACCCATTTTAGGCCGTTCAGTTAGGTCTAAAGGTATATATTTTCTCAAGATTTTTTTCAAGATCCATTTGCCGCTTCCATTCCTAATTTTCATGTTTGTAGGCACGTTGGCAGCGAACTCGACGACACGATGATCTAATAGTGGAACCCGCGCCTCAAGGGCCACGGCCATGCTGGCCCGATCCACTTTCACCAATATGCAGTCAGGAAGGTAGGTTAAAATGTCGAGCAAAGACATCAGTTGAAAATGATCCAAGCCACCGCGAGGATCTATATTCTCCGAGAAGACGGTGGCCGGCTCCTCTGTGTTGAGAACCGGGTTGTCGAACG
>JAUPKT010000398.1 GCA_030837305.1 Thermodesulfobacteriota bacterium | reverse complement strand
TTTTGGCCCATACCCATCACGGTTTCCACCGATGACGAGGCGGTAAAAGTTGGAGATGAGATAGCCCTTATCGATTCCGACTCAGGTGACCTTATGGCCACCATGAAAGTAACGGAGAAATATCAGATCGATAAGGTCCACGAGTGCAAAGCCGTATTCCGAACCGATGACATGGAACATCCTGGTGTCCAGAAGGTTATGGCCCAAGGAAAATACAATCTTGCAGGGCCGGTAAAGGTATTGACTGAGGGCGGGTTCCCCGAAAAATACGGCGAACTCTATGCCACACCTGAGGAAACGAGAAAGATTTTTGAGGACAAGGGATGGAAAAGGATTGCAGCGTTGCAGTTGCGGAATCCCATGCACAGATCTCACGAGTTCTTGGCCAAGATTGCAGTCGAGGTCATGGATGGTCTCGTCATTCACCAACTGCTCGGAAAGCTCAAGGGAGGCGACATTCCTGCTGAAGTGAGAGTTGCGGCCATCGATGCATTGGTTGACAATTATTTTGTCAAAGACACCGTGGTGACAAAAGGCTATCCCATGGAAATGCGGTACGCCGGCCCCAGAGAAGCGCTACTTCATGGCGTGTTCCGCCAAAACTACGGATGCAGCCATCTCATCGTAGGCCGTGACCACGCCGGCGTTGGTGATTACTATGGACCCTTCGACGCCCAGCGAATTTTCGACGAAATTCCCGCAGGCTCCCTTGAGTTGGAACCGCTCAACATAGACTGGACCTTCCATTGCTACAGATGCGGTGGCATGGCTTCAATGAGAACATGCCCGCACGGCAAGGCAGACCGTCTGCTGCTCTCCGGAACAATGGTTCGAAAGACCCTGTCGGAAGGCGGCGAACTGCCGGCAGAATTCTCTCGGCCTGAAGTTGTCAAGATTCTCCAGGACTACTATCAGGGACTTGAGCAAAAGGTCGAGATTAAGCTTCACGGTCATGCTACCGGTGATGCCGAGGTAAAGAAATAGTCTTCCATCACGTTTGGAATGACAAATCCCAGAAACCCGGTCATGTACAAAGCAACATGACCGGGTTTTTTCTCATTCGTGAGACGATCTCGCCGATAGTCTGGCGGGCAAAACTTGACGAATCAATTCCAGCGTGCGTAAGATCATAGTATGAATAAATGCGCTTATCGGATCTGTGTGACATCATGGAAACCGACTGATGCGCGTGAGCATTGAGCGCTTGCTCTCGTGCCGACAAAAAATCCTGAGGGGAATAGAGCGTAAATTCCCGTATGACAGATATCTTTGATAAATGCTACTCGTTTAAAAGGGACGAAGAAGCCCTCAACTTAGGGCTTTATCCATATTTTAAGGCCATATCAAAACTGAACGGTCCTCACGTCATCATAGACGGTAAGGACATGATCATGGTCGGTTCCAACAATTACCTAGGTCTCACGACCCACCCGAAGGTAAGACAAGCCGCAATGGAGGCGCTTGCCGAATTCGGAACCAGTTGCTCTGGCTCACGTTTTTTGAATGGGACCCTGGAATTGCACGAAGAGCTTGAGGCATCCCTTGCAAGATTTGTGGGAAAACAGTCCGCCCAGGTTTTTTCTACGGGGTTTCAGACAAACCAAGGGGCCATCGCTCCACTGCTGGGACGCGGCGACTGCGTGATCATTGACCGTCTCGTTCATGCCAGTGTGGTAGAAGGTGTTCGGCTAGGGTTCGGAAAAGTGAGCAGATTTAGACACAGCGACGTGAGTTCCCTCCGCAAACACTTGGAGGCATGTCCTCCGAACCAAGGGATCCTTGTTATCGTCGACGGTGTCTATAGTATGGAGGGGGACATAACGCCTCTTCCCGAGATTGTTGAGGCGTGCAAGGAATTCGGAGCCCGCATCATGGTCGACGACGCACATGGCATTGGAGTGCTGGGAGAACGCGGAAGCGGAACCTTGGAGCATTTTGGTCTGATTGAGGAAGTCGATCTTGTCATGGGCACGTTCAGCAAGTCGCTGGCATCCCTCGGGGGATTTATAGCAGGGGATGCACGGGTTATATCTTACATTAAACACCATTCCAGGGCCCTTATTTTTTCGGCTTCCATGCCGCCGTCCGCCATCGCTGCAGTAAAGGCCGCCTTGGAGGTTATAGAGGCAGAGCCGGAGATTCGTGAGCGTCTTTGGGAGAATACACGATTCCTCTTACGAGAAATTAGAGGACTTGGCTTTGATACAGGACCGACCCAAACACCGGTAGTACCACTCATCATAGGAGATGACATCTTGACGGCAATGTCGTGGCGGCGTCTCTTTGAAGAAGGCATTTTTACCAACTGTGTCATAGCGCCGGCTGTGCCTCAAGGAGCTCAGAGAATCAGGATGTGTCTCATGGCCACGCACAGCAGAGAAGATCTAGAAAAGGTTGTGGAAGCTTGTGCCAAAGTTGGTAGAGAACTGGGAATCATACAGTAAAGGAGTAGCAACATGGTGAGACAAAAGAGTTCTCATCGTCGTATTATTTCTCCAAGCGAAAGAGCGTTCGTTTGTTTGATGCTCCTGTTATTAATTCTGTCGGCGGTCATTGTATGGGTCCCGGATGGCGCAGCGAATCAGTCTGAAGATAGCTTAGGGCCAAAGCGGATGCTCAATGATACCACAGCAGCATACGGCAAAGACGCTCCGACATCCCAAGATCTCTCCCCGGAAGAGAGGATTGCCAGGATTGAAGATGCTCTCGAATCAATTAGGGCTACGGGCGAAAAGGCTGAGGATAGATCGTACTACAACAAGATGATGAGCATGGAACTCGTTCGTTACGTGAGAATCATGGTGGGAGTTCTCATAGCCATAGCAATACTGTTTCCCCTCACTCTGTGGCTGTTGAGCAAGAAGAGACTCATCGGACTGTCCGGACTTTCGACTGAAGTGACGGCCACCCTCCTGATGGTGGAGGAACGACAGGCAAAGCTGGCCAACCTTCTCAGAGACATACAGCAAGAGGTCGATTATATGCAGAATATGTCGGGGCCGGATCTGAAGAAATTGATCGAACAGGCGGAGAAATACCTCAATCAGAACGAAAGAGACCTGAAGACGACAGGAGCCGCTCCTCCAAAAAGGGATCTCGACTGAAACGCCGTTTCCGGACAGACCGTCGAGTCTTGCATGGAAGTTCACTAAAAAATTATGGTTCGATGCGCACAGGGGTGTTGAGGGAGACGTTAGTGAACAGTTCCTCGATCTCAAAATTCCACATAGCGATGCACCCGTCCGTCCAATTGTGAGGCTTGGGATATAAAAGGAGTGTCCATTTGTTCTCATAGCTCCCCGTGGGGTACCCATGAATGCCGACCCACCCTCCTAAAGGAGTGTCCCAAGGCGGGGCTAGACCCTTGTTGAGCTGATTGATGATGGAATCCCGCTCGTCCAAGCAGATGCGCCCGGTTTCAAAAGCCCGCTGAGCATCTTCAACTCCCGGATAACTGAGCCCCAAGAATCGATGGAATCGACTGGATACATTCTTGGAGCAAACAAAATACAGGCCTTCAGGGGTCTTACTATCGCCCTGAATGAGTTTAGGACCTCTAGGATTGATGCCCAAACATATTCGATACGTCTTCTGGAGATCCCCCTTCTTGTACAATTGGAGGACTTGGCGCTCTTTGAAAATGACAATCTTAGTTGCTGAAGAATCCACGGAAACATTTTGCGCCCAAACAACTTCAGAGAGAACCATAAGAGGCCATATGAGAGAAAACACCAACCATGCTGCGTGGCTGTTTTCCCTGCTTCCGGAACAAGCAAAAAGTGGTAGATTCAATCTACGGAATAACCTCCTCATGTTAGCGAGCCGCATCTTTAATGGTTTCTATCAATATATTCCCATGGTCCGACAAGACCCCTCTTTGTTCAAAAAACACGTCCTGAGCGCTTATTCCGGCA
>JAUPKT010000397.1 GCA_030837305.1 Thermodesulfobacteriota bacterium | reverse complement strand
TGATGTTACCTAGTTCTATCCATCGCCGAATATCCTGGGAAGCTTCTTCTGCTTGATCAGTGTTGCCTGGTTGGAGGGAAGACACCCTCTGGAGAACCTTTTCGCTCAAATCGTTTTCGTTAAGAAACTCAGTATAGGCGTCGGTGGTGATGGCAAAACCCGGGGGAACCGGGATTTGGGCCTTGAGCAGTTCCCCCAGGCTCGCGCACTTGCCGCCGACACGATTCACCATTTCACGATCACATGCCTCGAACGGAAGCACATACTTTTGGACATCCATTGAGAAATTCCTTCAATGAGGTGAGCGATGTCACCCTATGATTTCGATCTCGCCCTTGGAGCCATCCAGTCGTATTCTCTGGCCGGACTTAAGGCGCGAGGTGGCTGAGCCTGTCCCAACCACGGCCGGCAAACCATATTCCCGACAGACTATGGCTGCGTGGCACATGACTCCGCCCACATCAGTGATTGCGGCCCTAATTTTTTGAAAAGCCGGCGCCCAGCTCGGAGATGTGGTTGGAGCAACCAGGATTTCGCCTTCTTTCAATTCTCCGATTTCCTTGACCGTGCGACACACTCTGACCACGCCTTCCACCAAGCCGGGAGACCCGGGGAAACCAATGATTTTTGTGAGATCCCCTTCGGCAATCGCTTTGAGACGTGCCCAATGGGACATGGAGTCTGCCGTGATTCCCCACAAAACGATGGTAAACGGTTCGGTTATTGTCTCCGGTACAGTTCCCATGGCATCAGGCGGGATCCATTTTCGGAACTTGTCCATGACGTCCTTGCGCCAGGCCACTTCTTTTGGCCATACCAGAGGGCCTCTGGGATTGGACCCCGTTGCCCAGCTTGTGACGACGTCCCAAAGTGCGTCCTTTATCTCGGACCTCTTGAGGTACCAGACATCTTCAATATCATTGATGAACTTGAAATCGACCAGTATCTTGGAGACCTCACGCATCTTGTTCCAAAACAAGCTATGGAACCAGTGCTCCACATAGAACAAGTGGTTTTCCACATAAGGGAAAACCGTCCTTGCGGTTCCGAGCAGTTGGTCAAACGTCTGTAGATCGCTTTCTGCACTCAAAAGGGCTCGGTACTCGGTTGCAAGGCGCTCCCTTTCAGCGCGCACGGCCGCGGTGGGACGTTCTATGTTTTCACCTTTTCTAAGCTTTTCGATATAAATGCCCATGGCTGAAATGGGTATGTCCATGTCATCGTTCCAGGACTTGTCATGGTGATACCAGCCGGTACCTGTTGATACGTGAAACCATGGTTCCCGTGCAGCGTTTAATGCCTCCAGCCATTTCCTTCCGTTCTCCGAAGCCTCCATCTCCTTGAAAACGATGTCGGCTTTCCCTTTCATGGCTATTTCGTCGACGCCCAAATCTAAAGCCAGTCTTGCCAGCTTTTTGAGTTCTTCGTCCGGACGATAAATTATTACATCAATGCCACCGACCATTTGGGTAATCTTTTGGAGCGGTATGTCCGGAAAAGCTTTCTGGCAGAAGTCGACAAACACTACGTAGGCGGCATATCCGAGGTTGAGGAACTCGAAATGGTATTGCCACGCTAATATCCCGAGATCAATAAGTTTATCGTAGGCACTGAGGAGCCTGTACCCGGTGGAGACCCCTATTCCTTCTGTGACAACGGATTCCTCTTCCATTTCCGGCAGAGTGGGGATTTTCAGGTCAGCAAGCTGCTTGATGATGTCGCGCATCTTGCCTTCCCAATTTTCGTGAAGACGATCCCAATTCTGGTAATAATACCCGGCCCGTTTCATGAACAGCTCGGCCCTCTTGGGAATGTCTTCGGGATTGGCCACCGGGAGGGGAGTGATGTAAATGTAGCCGTTATGAATCCGGTGATCGATTCCCATTGCTGGAGGGACAATAAAAATGCGGGTATTGAACTGTGAAAGAGCAAGAAACCATGCTTCATCCCAAATGATGTCAAATGGGTACATGGGTTCGGGATAGTGAAGCCCATCGTAGAACCAGAACATACTCTCTTCGTATTTCTTTCGTTCCGGATCTTCGGTGCTGTACATGTAATGGTATGGGTACATGCGTTCCCATCCTTCGGTTCCTGTTAGCCTCTCCGCCTCATGGGGACTGGGGAACTTTAGCGCGGCCATCTGTGCACCTCCTGTCTGACTGGTTTATCGCTTGCTCAAATCTCGGGATCGCACAATGGCTTTCCCGCTAATACGCACCTCTCTGATCCAAAAGAGGATCGCCGAACGGCTCTCCATTCAGGATTTCCTGCATCCACCTGGCCCCAAAACCGACAGAGTTGTCGAGATAGCGAATCCTGTCCGGACGAAACATGTAGAGTTGCACCCGAGAAGTCTTTCCGAGGATTTCGCCGGAAAGAGTGCGCGGATCTTTGAGCAACTCTTTGACAAAAGAATGTCTTTTCAAGTAGGTAGCCAATGCTTTCGTGATGGCGACCGGGGACTGTATCCGGTCGACGGTTCCCTCCATTTGGAGACCCTTGATGGATTCCCAATCATTATAGGAACCGTAAATTGCCGCTGACGCCTTTGGATTCTCAGCGAGGGTAGTAGAGTGACGGGATGTGGGTGACGAGAAGAATATCAGGTCATAATTTCGGCGAGCATAGTAAACCGGTGCTGCCCAGGGTCGGTCATTCATGCTGCACGCCAATGTCATGGTTGTGAACTGATCCATAAAGGCCTTCACCGTCTTCTCAAAATCCTCGCCGGTCATCCACCGGCCCATCGATCAAAAAGCTCATGGGGTACTTCAAGTTGGTCCAGAGCCTTGCCTATGGTTTGATCAACGATATCCTGAATGGTCTTAGGTTTGTGGTAAAAGGAGGGAACAGGCGGCAAGATGATGCCGCCCATTTCCGTGACCGACACCATGTGTCTGAGATGTCCGAGATGCAGAGGGGTCTCTCGTACGATCAAGATCAGTTTTCGCCTTTCCTTGAGGGTCACATCTGCGGCACGAACCAATAAGTTGTCGTTGATGGAATTTGCAATCATGGAGAGGCTTTTCATGGAACACGGCGCCACGATCATTCCATCAGTCTTAAAAGAACCGCTTGAGACGCAGGCTGCCAGATTCTCCGGTGGATGACATTTGTCTGCAAGCTTTTCAACTGCTTCCGGCAGCAAAGATGTCTCGTGTTCCATGGTAATTCGACTGGCGCGAGATATTATGAGATGGGTCTCCACATCTTCAGTCTTGGCGAGCACCTCGAGCAAACGTACGCCGTAGACGGTACCGCTCGCTCCGCTTATTCCAATTACTATGCGTCTCAATATTCGTCCTTAATTGTGTCACTCATGACACACCGGGATCGTTTATTGTTCGAATTTAGTTTCGGAATCTGAGCGGCTCATGTGCGTCCTTTATTATTCTCTTCCGGATAATGGACACGCTGCGCTCGGTGGAATTATCACTGACGTAAGTTGTCATCGCGAAAGTTGAGTAGAATTATTGGAGATAGTCAATTTGAAGTCAAGATAGAAAAAATTATAGGTCTATAAGCCCTGCTTATACTATAATGTGTTTTATTCATACAATGAGGGATTGTCCATGAACCTCAAGCACCTGGAGACTTTTTACCATTTCTGTCGTTTCAAAAGCATGTCTCAAGCGGCAGGGTACCTGCATATTACTCAGCCGGCAGTCTCCCAACAATTAAAGAGTTTTGAGGAGGAATGTGGGGTCAAACTCTTTTTCAGAGAGGCCAACCAGTACAAACTGACTGATGTTGGGGAATCAATTTGGTTGCTCGGCAAGGTGATCTTTTCCCGGCTGGATCAGATAGAGACACTCCTCGAGAATGCTCGAAAGCCTGCTTCGCAACATCTTCGGATAGGAACGACGAAGGATTATGCTCGGACTTTAATGCCTGACATTCTTGCCGCATTCCAAAACCAATATCCTTCTGTGCAAGTTTACCTTAGCGAGTCGAATTCTGCGGAATTGATGAACAGATTGAGAAACCGGAAAGAAGACCTTGTTGTGGTGGCACGTACGACTTATGATAGGTCCTTGCGAGCCCTCACCTTTGCCACGGAGGAATTGCTACTCGTTGCACGACCCGATCACCCTTTGGCATCAGGCCCACCGGTA
>JAUPKT010000396.1 GCA_030837305.1 Thermodesulfobacteriota bacterium | reverse complement strand
TCATCGGTTTTTTGTTGGCAAGTCCCCGAATCCCATCGGTTCCGAACATTTTCTCCTGCATTCAATTCTCCAGGGAATGCGTTTGGTTGTTTGACAACACCACAGTGGGCTCCTTTGGCAAGAATGCTTCCGGGGCAACGTGGTGAATGAGCATCTTAGTTGTTCAGCGCCTTTTTCTACCAAATTTTTTATATTACTACACCGTCACCTCTAACACAACAGCCTTACTGTTCAACGCGGGCAGAAAACCTTGTTTATTTAACGTGTTCATGCTAGTCTCGGTTTCGCAAAAGAGCTGGAATGCTTGGTCACCGTAAGCCAGCGTAGTTGACTGTAGTTTTTGAGGTGCTATGAACTTCATCACACCTCTCCTCGAGGTAGCAGCGGCGCATCGTCGTGAAAAGGGAAGGCCTTTCGTTACCTTGAGTTACGCACAAAGTCTTGATGGCTGTATTTCAGCCCAGCCCGGAGTTGCTTTGGCGTTGAGTGGGCGTCAATCCCTGCGGCTTACGCATAAGTTGAGGGCTGGTCACGATGCAATTTTGGTAGGTATTGGAACGGTACTGTCAGACAACCCGCGCCTAAATGTCAGGCTTGTCGACGGCACCAACCCACGCCCCATAGTAGTAGACACCAATTTACGCTTGCCGTTGCATTGCAACCTGCTTACCCAGGCATCGCGGCCTCTCTTGGTTGCTACTCGGGAGAAGCCCGACCCCAAGCGAGTTCGAGCTGTGGAGGCAGCGGTCGCTGTCGTGCTTCCCTTGCCCGGGACCTCCGACGGCCGAGTCGATCTGGCGGCTCTACTGGATCGCCTTGCAGAAATGGGGATCAACACTCTGATGGTGGAGGGCGGGGCCCGAATTATAACCAGTTTTCTTCTCGAGAATCTTGCGGACTTCATCGTGCTGACCATTGCTCCCGTGTTGGTGGGGGGGCTCAGGGCGGTGAGCGATCTCGGACAAGGAGATCCTACCAAATTGCTCCGTCTGGAGCAGCGAGGACACCGTTGGCTCGGTGAGGACTTGATTCTATGGGGTCATCTCACGACAGAAGATTCTGAGGTGTCGGTGCTGGCTTCAGCCCCGGGCGCTTAGAGTTTTTGTCATCACAGGCGGGAAAAGTCACCGAGAGTTATTAAGCGAACGTCTCTCCTTTTTCAGTCACCTTATTCAGTGTCTTTCGTGGAGGAATTGATACCGGCCCCGGCCCCTGGCCAGTGTCTCGTGCGTACTCTGGTTTCCGCTATCAGTGCGGGCACAGAATTGTTGGTGTATAGAGGTCAATGGCCGGAAGACACGCCTGTTGATGATACCATACCAAGCCTAGTGGGAGCTTTTTCCTATCCGCTCAAATATGGTTATTCGGCAGTAGGCATCGTTGTAAAGGTGGGTGCCGGTGTGCCGCCTGCTCTTCTTGGGGCCAGGGCATTCTGTTTCAACCCCCACGAAACGCATTTCTTAGTAGACATGGATGACCTCATATTAATCCCGTCCCAGGTTACGGCTGAGGATGCCGTCTTCCTTTCCAACATGGAAACTGCCGTGGGCCTGGTGATGGACGGCAATCCTCTTGTGGGTGAGGCGGTGGTTGTTTTTGGGCTGGGAGTGGTTGGGCTCTTAACGACCTCAGTCTTGGGCAAATTTCCTTTGAGTGTCATCATTTCTCTGGATGGTTATGCTGTCCGAAGGGAAAAATCATTGTCTCTCGGGGCACACTATTCTTTTGATCCGAACTCTCCTGAGACGAGGGATCAATTGCAAGAACTGCCGGCGCTCAAGGGGCCGGTCGGAGGGCCTGATCTCATTTACGAGTTGTCGGGAAATCCCCAAGCCCTCAACGAAGCAATCTTGGTGGGGAGCTTTGACAGTCGCATCGTGGTGGGATCTTGGTATGGATCCAAGAGGGCCGACCTTTCTCTTGGGACTCGATTCCACCGTTCAAGAATGCGGATAATGAGTAGTCAAGTCAGCAGGTTGGGACCAAGCCTGACCGGTCGCTGGGACAAGAAAAGGCGGATGGATCTCGCCTGGAAGCTTATCCACTCCATTCGGCCGTCTTGCCTCATAACACATCGAATTCCTTTCTCCCGGGCTGGAGAGGCCTTTGAGTTGCTGCACGGATCTCCAGGTCAGGCCATACAGGTTATTCTGCAATACGAGGATGAGACATGAGATTAGAAGAAAGTGGATGTTGTTACGCGGTTGCGGTCAAGCGGGATTTCGTGGCCAGACATTTTCTCTTCGGAGGTGACTGGGGTCTTGAGAACGACATTCACTCGCACCATTATCAAGTGGAATTGGAACTCCAAGGCAGAGATCTTGATCAGCACGGTTATCTCGTGGACATCGTGGATATTGAAAAGAATTTAGATTTCGTCGTGGGTTCCTTTCGAGACAAAGTCCTCAACGAACTGCCCGAGTTCCAGGGCCTCAACCCAAGTATTGAGAATCTCTCCCGGATCATGTGCACATCTTTGTCAGCGCTCATTGACGCTCCGAATATACATGCTCTGGTTGTCCGGATTTGGGAAAACGATATTGCCTGGGCATCTTTCCGATGGGAAAGATCTTGAACGTCGGGCTGATCATTTACGGTCATCTCGAAATAGTCACTGGGGGCTTTATCTACGATCGAAGGCTGGTAGAATTCCTTCGGTCTCAGGGAGATCATGTAGATGTCTTTGCCTTCCCTTGGAGAACATACCCTTTCCATCTGGTTCAAAATTTCTCGCGTACAGTGCTCAGGTGGGCTAAGTCGTGTCATTTGGACATACTTCTGGAGGACGAACTAAACCATCCATCCCTTTTCATGCTCAACAAGCGCCTTCGGAAGGCGGCAGGCTGTCCGATCATATCCATCGTACATCATCTCCGCTCCAGTGAACTGAGATCGCGCCGGCAAAATGTGTTGTACGAGAGGGTGGAAAAAATCTTTTTAAATGGTGTGGACGGCTT
>JAUPKT010000395.1 GCA_030837305.1 Thermodesulfobacteriota bacterium | reverse complement strand
TGACAACGTCGGGGACAACGTCGGGGACTGCGCCGGTATGGCCGCTGACCTTTACGAGACCTATACGGTCACCATAGTTGCCGCCATGTTGTTGGGGAGCACGATATACGGCGGAATCAACACTGCGGCTTTCCACCTGCCTCTTTTGATCGGTGGCGTGGCCATCATCGCGTCGATCATCGGCACATTCTTTGTCAAACTAAGCAGAACCAAGGCCGAAAAAGACCTGTATATCATGGGGGCTCTGTATCGGGGCATGGCCGTGTCAGGTATATTGGCAGCCATCGCTTTTTATTTTGTTGCAGTTGTTTTGCCCTTGGGCGCACCTGCGAACGCCTATGCGATACCCCCCACGAGCATATTCTTAATGGCCGTGCTTGGTTTGGTCCTGACGGGACTGATCGTGGTTATCACCGAATATTTCACCGGCATGTATGGCCCGGTGAAGTACGTTGCGAAGGCTAGTACGACCGGTCACGGCACCAACATAATCGCGGGACTCGCCGTGGGCATGATCTCCACGGTGCTCCCGGTCATCGTATTGGCTGCGGCAATCATGATAGGATATGGGCTCGGTGGAGGCTTCTCCGGTAGTACCGGCACAGGCTTATATGGTATTGCGGTTACCGTTGTCTCCATGTTGTCCATGACGGGAATCGTAGTGGCCATTGACTCCTACGGGCCTATCACAGACAACGCGGGCGGCATTGCAGAAATGGCCGAACTGCCTGAGGAAGTTCGTAATCGAACTGATCCATTGGATGCAGTTGGGAACACCACCAAGGCCGTCACAAAAGGCTACGCCATCGGCTCAGCCGCTTTGGCCGCACTCGTGCTTTTTGCTGAGTACACCCGTGCCATAGAGGGATTGGCGGGCAAAGCTATGAGTTTCGATCTGTCCAACCCCACGATTCTGATTGGTCTTCTGATCGGCGGCATTATCCCGTATTTCTTCGCAGCCCTCTTGATGCTTGCTGTTGGGAAAGCTGCAGGGTCGATTGTGGACGAAGTGCGAAGACAGTTCCGTGAGATCAAGGGACTTCGCGAAGGGGTTCCTGGTGTAAAAGCCGAGTATGGAAAATGTGTTGATTTGGTAACAGCAGCGGCCCAGAGAGAGATGGTCATCCCGTCACTACTTCCGGTTGCAATTCCGCTGATTGTGGCATTCTTCCCGGGCCTTGGAAAAGAGGCTCTTGGTGGCATGCTGATAGGAAGCATTGTGGTCGGCCTTTTCTTGGCCATTGCCATGACCACTGGTGGAGCAACCTGGGATAATGCGAAAAAATACATTGAAGACGGCAACTACGGCGGTAAGGGGAGCGAAGCTCACAAAGCGGCAGTCACGGGGGACACGGTAGGCGACCCGTACAAAGATACCGCTGGTCCGGCCCTCAACCCGGTCATTAAGGTAGTCAATATGGTCGCTCTTCTTCTTGTACCGTTTATTATCTAATATTATAGCCATCTAAGATGGTTAATTGTGTTGCCCGTGCTCGTATGAGCACGGGTTTCTTTTTTACTGTAATGGCTTGTGACCGTGGGGCCTCGCGGTGAGGAAGCAAGAAAATTCAAGTCATTGGGGCTGTGCAAGGCAATCGAGTGGCTGATCTCGGGATTTGGTTCAGGCTGCAAGCCGAAGCAAAGAAAGGCGGATCTGCGGGTCATCCTATTTAGCGCGACGGTCATCGTTCAGGACCGTAGCGCCATGAGAAAAGTAGTTGAAGCGACCCGCGCGCACGTAGGTTATGACATCGATTCCTGATTGTCCGGCCATGGAAACAGCCAGAGCGCTTGCGCTTGAACGAGAAATAATCACAGGAAAACCTCCTCGTGCGGTTTTGGTAAGCACTTCGGATGTTATTCTCCCTGTTGTGAGGAGCAACTTTTTCTTGGTATCCAAGCCTTTCAGAAAGCAGTGGCCCACTATCTTATCCACAGCGTTGTGTCGCCCCAAATCCTCTCTTATGACCAGGGTCTGGGACTTCGTGGCCACCGAAGCCGCATGGACGCCCCGTGTGACACGGTATATACCATCAAAGGTATCCAGTTCCTTCATGCGCCCAAGGATATCGGCGCACGAGAGCTTCAGGGGCTCCAAGTCTCTCCGGGGCAACACGGATGCGGATTCCACTGAGAACACGAGACCTCCGGCACAACCGGATGTCAGCATGCCCTTCCCTTCCAACCGCTCGATGCGCTCGGCCGGCACATCCAAATAAGTTCTGACAATCCTGTTTCCATGATCAACGAAGCAGTCCTCCACCTCCTTGGGAGACTTTAGAACTCCCTCTGAGACGAGGAACCCCATGCACAATTCATCAAGATGGGTGGGGAGTACTGCGATGGACAGCACTTCCAGGTCATTCACGAACAAGGTATAGGGAATTTCTCTTGCCAAAGAGATTATTCGGGGTTCTATGGCGCCGTTGATAAATCGTGAGGCTGAAAATTCTACGGTGAGGTCTTCGGTAGGCTCTTGAACGGAGAGATCTTTCGAATTTGTTTTTCTTGACTTCATTCCCCAATGTTCCATGTAGCAAATCCGCTATTCGTGGAAACCATCCTTGTGACCAGCATGTATGTTACTACCTTTGGGACTACTGTCGGGCCTGAATTTCCCTGCTCTTTCTTCTCGCCCAAACAATTCCTCGCACTGAGCATCCGCAAAGTGGGCACAACGATTCTTAAGTTGCGTATAGGCCATGAGGAGTTCGATACCGGCTTCTGTGAGCCGGGATCCCTCACTCGTGGTTTCTACTATCTTGAAGCCACATCGTTGTTCTGTAGCTCTAATCTTTCCCCAAACCGCCCGAAAGGGTTGTCTGAGTTTTTGGGCGGCTTTATTCATGGAACCCACTTCCAGTATTGCCTCCAGTATCTTCAGGCGCCCCATGCCAATTACAAGTTCGCCGCGCTCGTTTTCAATCCATATTTTGGATCTAACTCTGAGAGCCATGATGTCTTCACCTCTTAACCACTAGACAAGACCACTGGACTCCGGAAGCCATGATACCTTTGGGCACAACTCATTGCAACCTTCCTGTTTCCTCCTGATTTCAGATGTGCTAAGGACTCACTGGACAAACCACTGCAAGGAGGCAGCATGCCCAGGAAAACTCGCGTCATTGGTTTGATCTTTGGGGGTCGTTCAGCAGAACACGAGGTTTCTTTGCGTTCGGCTGCCTCAGTTTTCCAAGCTCTTGAATCGGCGTCGTATGAAGTGGTTCCTATCTTCATTACACGCCGGGGTGAGTGGTACTGGATGCCTGCGGAACTCGAGTCTTTCTCAACAAGCTCTGTGCCGAGGGAGGAAAATCGGGTCATCTTGTCGCCGGACCCGGCTCACAGAGGACTTATTGCTCTCAATTCTAAGGGCGGTTTCAGGACGATTAGTGCAGATGTGATGTTCCCGGTGCTTCACGGCCCTTACGGTGAGGACGGCACGCTGCAAGGTCTCCTAGAGATGGCCAACGTACCTTATGCGG
Source organism: Thermodesulfobacteriota bacterium (assembly GCA_030837305.1). Lineage (GTDB taxonomy): Bacteria > Desulfobacterota > Desulfomonilia > Desulfomonilales > Desulfomonilaceae > JAUPKT01. Next base: position 1,244 of record JAUPKT010000395.1, on the reverse strand, counting down.
GATGCGGAGTCGCGGCGTCTGCAGTTGGTATGGACAAGGTCCTCATGAAAGCAGCCTTCATGAGCAGCGGTCTCTTGGTTGGACCGTTCTTCTGGTTCTTGAATTTCGAATGGATGGAGAATGAAATCGGCCTTACCAAACGTGCCGCAGAGCGTGGACTCCCGGTTTTTGTGAAGCCGGCCAATCTTGGATCTTCGGTAGGGATATCTCGGGTTGATGACATGAAGGATTTTCCCAGTGCCGTCGGGTTAGCTTTGCGCTACGATCGAAAAGTGCTTGTCGAAGATTGCATCGTCGGCAGAGAACTCGAGGTGTCTGTTCTGGGAAACGATCAGCCCAAAGCCAGCTTGGCAGGAGAGGTCATACCCACGGCAACATTCTACGATTACGAGGAAAAATACTTGCGCGATACCGCTGAGCTGGTGATTCCTGCACGACTCAATTCGGTTGAGCAGGCATTGGCAGCAGACACGGCTATAGCGGCCTTCAAGGCCGTGGATGGATCAGGTCTGGCTCGCGTTGACATGTTTCTCACTCCCGAGGGAAAGATGGTGGTGAATGAGATAAATACCATCCCCGGTTTTACCTCCATAAGCATGTATCCCAAGTTGTGGGAGGCAACGGGCATCAGTTACGGGGATCTCGTTGCAGAACTGGTGGAACTCGCAGTAGAGCGTCACAAGAACAAGCAAATTATCGAGACCGATAGACTATAAAACATGAGAGCAATGATCCTTGCGGCGGGTTTGGGAACTCGATTGAGGCCGTTGACCTTTGAAAAAGCCAAGCCTGCCATCCCTCTTTGGGGAAAAGCTATTATCGTGAGATTGATTGATAAATTGGGCCGACTTGGCATCTCCCAATTTCGCACTAACCTCCACCATCTGCCATATACAGTCCAGCAGCTTTTCTTGAAAAATGAGATCCCATGGGCCTCTGTTTCTTTTTCATTGGAGCCCACAATTCTTGGAACTGCCGGTGGTTTGAAGGCCAATGAAAGTTTCTTCCAGGACGGCACCTTCATCGTGGCCAATGGGGACATCGTGATGGACTTCGAACTCGAAGAGGCCGTACGTTTCCACAAGACTCAAAAAGCCCTGGCAACATTGATACTCTTACGTCAGCAGAAGCCATTCCGGTTCTATCCGGTGCGAATCGATGAAAACGGGAGGCTTGTGCACTTCAAAGAGGAACACGCGGCCCAGCCGGATGAATCCCCGGTCTACGTATTTACCGGGATACAC
>JAUPKT010000394.1 GCA_030837305.1 Thermodesulfobacteriota bacterium | reverse complement strand
TCATGCCGCCCGGATCATCCGCAAGAATGGATTCAACAACACAGGGATCGCCGAAATACTGTCCAGCGCGGGCGTGCCCAAGGGATCTTTCTACTTCTATTTCAAGAGTAAGGAAGATCTGGGCTTGGCCCTGGTCGATTATTACTACAGGGTATTCAGTTCCATGGGTGAGCCTTTGCTGAGAGAGAGTGACACCTCACCACGCAAGAGACTGGAAAAATTTTTCCGAGCTTTTGAAACCTTGTTTGAGAGCGAGGACTGGAAGAGCGGCTGTCCGCTCGGAAATCTCACCCAGGAAATGGGAACACTCAATCCGGCATTTCGATTGAAACTGAAGAATGGTTTCAATGGGATAAAACAAGGTTTGGAGCACTGTTTGGAAGAAGCAAAACGTGCCGGCGAAATGGAGACTGAGGTTGACGTAGGTGAAATAGCCAACTTTATACTTAATAGCTGGGAGGGAGCGATCCTGAGAATGAAGGCCGAGGGCAACACAGAATCCCTTGCTATCTTTCGCAGGGTCATATTCGGGACACTGCTCAAGCTCCCTTCTGGAATCGAAAAGACGACAAAAAGGAGTGAAGCGCAATGACCAGTCAGATCTACCATGATTTGAGGGAGCAATTGGACCAATATTCTGTCGGATTTCCCTCTACAGAGTCCGGCGTCGAGATGAAAATTCTTGAAAAACTCTTCTCAGAGCCTGAAGCCGAGTTGTATTTGAATCTCAGCGTGATGCTGGAGACCCCCAAGGCAGTCGCCGATCGGGTGGGTAGGCCGGAGCAGGAAATAGCTGGTCTGCTTGAGACCATGTTCGAGAAAGGCCTCGTATTCAGGCTGAAAAAGGATGAATCGGTCAAGTATGGAGCGGTTCCTTTTGTGGTAGGTTCGTACGAGTACCAGGTGAAGTGCATGGACAAGGAATTCGCGGAACTATTTGATCAGTACTTGGTGGAAGCCTTTGGACGAGAGGGGATTGCCCAATACGCTCCATTGCGGACAATTCCGGTGAACAAGTCCATAGATCATGCTTGGCCGGTTACACCATACGAGGACGTCAGAGCCATCATGCAAAGCAAAGACAAGATATCTGTAGGAGATTGCATTTGCAGGGTTCAGCAAAATCTCCTGGACAAGGGCTGCGGCAAACCTTTAGAAGTATGCTTCATGTTCGGCAGCCACGCCGACTTCTACGTTGAAAAGGGAATGGCGAGATTCATCACGAAGGAGGAAGCTCTCCGCATTATCGATTCATGCGACGAAGCAGGTCTGGTTCCCCAGCCGTTCGTAGCGCAAGACGCAGGTGGAATGTGCAATTGCTGTGGTGATTGTTGCGGCATCCTGAGATCCATCAAGATGCATCCGAAGCCTGCGGAAAAAGTGCTTACCAACTACTATGCACAGGTGGATGTGGACGCATGTTCGGCCTGCGAGACATGCCTGGACAGATGCCAGATGGATGCAGCCTCGATCGGCGACCTAGGCGTGGCGGTGATTAACAGGGACCGGTGCATTGGGTGCGGTCTCTGCGTTTCCACTTGCCCCAGTGAAGCCATGTCTCTGAAGTTGAAACCCGAGTCCGAGCGGCGCGAGCCCCCTGCAACGGGAAAGGACTATTTCATGCAGATCGCTTCGTTGCGGGGCAAGTCTCTGATACCGCTGAATATTATCAAGAAAGCTTCTAGCTGAGGGAACGGTTTACGCCGGTCGTGAAAGGAATCAGAACGGTACCGCCAGCTTTGCCCCCAGCGTCAGACTCGACCGGTCATACGAGAAATCCACGGTGGCGGATGTCATAGTTACAGGAGGCCCTGCGTCGCGGCGTTCGAGTTTCATGGGGCATGTCCCTCGATAGAGATCCCAGGTGAGGAAGGCTGAGGTTTCCCATCCGTTCATTTTGGTTATGCTCAGCTCTCCGTAGGCTTGAAGAAAATAGCCGCTTTTTATGCCGGAGGAGCCGACGTGAGCGAACGGCACACCAGCATTGTTGCAGGTGTTGAAGTGTTCCAGGGATCCCACCATAGCTGGGAGTCCGATAATTCTCAGGAGTACTCGGCCTCCTCCCAGCTCCTGTGAAGCTTTTAGCCCGATGAATGGCTGATAGAGATTGAGGGAGAGTCCCGATTCCATATCTGCCACGGTGAATGGATAGTCAGGGATGGGACTACCAAAACGCGTAATAACCGTCTCCCATCTCAAGCCGGCAAGGAGCGACCAACAAGGGTTCATGGCATAGGCAAACTCGCCCTGGAGCCGCCAAGCGGACGAACGGGCCCAGGTCCAGTGACGAACGCCGGGGGGCAGATGAACCCAGGTGATTTCTTGATCGGCCTCGGTGTTTGGTGCGAAAAGATATTCGCCGGTGATTTTTCCGGACAAACCACGGCTAAGGTGGACGGGTAAAGACCCGTTCAGGATCACTCCACGAAGGCTGTACACAAAGTAGGAAGATATGCAAGCGCCAGGGAGCACCAAGCCGGTATAGCCCGCTCGAAGTCTGGGAGTAGTGTCGGTATACCCTATCCCCAAAGCGGGTGAGTCATTCAGGATTCTCAGATCAGGAGTATTTGCGAACCCCAAGGGTGACGCAGTCACATTCTGCAGGCGTTCGGGGATAGCTGAATAATCTTGTGAAGTTGCGTCTTGGCCGAGGAGCATCATGAACATGCACCCAGCGGCCAAGAACCAACGCGATCCGCGAGCACGTGGCGGTCTCATGCGTTTCACCTCAAAAAGCGATGTTTTCATAACAGGAATGGACATCACATTAGACGTTCACAGAGTGCAAGTCAATGAACTCTTCGTGGGTTACGAGGGCTCTAACATTGCAAGCCTGGCATTCCGGCGATAAGGAGGATATTCGATGAATGACACAAGCATTTTGGCTCTGGACTATCCGCTCATCGAGGGGGCCCTAGGGTCGGGGATCGCAACGTTGGACTCTCTGAGAGGCGGTCCTCCATCCACGGATTTGACGGGAGTGTTCCTTGAAGCCAGGTCTGCCGTAGTTTTCGCCGTGCCACTTGATCAGCGGTTCATAGATCCCTTTCTGAACAAGACCGATCGTCTCTCCCATGAAAGAGACAACATCCGCGCAAATAACATTGCAGCGGGCATTGCAGTGGGACTCGCTGATTACCTGAGACAGAAGGGCATCAAATCGACACCGATTTCCCCCAACAAGGTTTATAGGCCCGAGGAATTGAAGAAGGGATCGATGCTCCCCGACATATCATTGAGATACCTCGCAGTGGCATCGGGAGTCGGCCATTTTGGCCTATCAGGCAATGTGATCACGAAGGATCAAGGTGCAGGGGTGATCTTGGGGGCGGTAGTAACCGCCGCGGACTTCACTGCCACGGAACCCCTTCCGGCTGAAGAAAACTACTGCGACCGGTGCGGTTTGTGCCTCGCAAG
>JAUPKT010000393.1 GCA_030837305.1 Thermodesulfobacteriota bacterium | reverse complement strand
CCGGAAGAGCGGCTCAAGGGTCCTGGGACTGCATGCCGCGACAATCACCCGGTTGAGCCCTTTTTCCTTCGTAATGTCGGTTATTTCTTTGGCGGAGTTAGTAGCGCATGAAAATAGCTGTTCCTGCGCATGGACAACATTCGGTAGCGTTTTGCAATACTCGACTGTTTCAGGAACATTGACTATCCTTCCAATATTGGCCCCACAATGACATACAAAAACCCCTATTCTTGGCTCCTCACTTGATACATCTCTTTCAGGCGGATATAACCTTTCCTTGGCAAGATTTCCTCGCCTGAAATTGAGGAGTTCACCTATTTGTGAGCCCGCTCCGCTGGCGCTGAAGACCGATTCAGGGATATCAACAGGCCCCTGTAAACCCCCGCTAACAAAAATTCCGGGTCTATTTGTAGTCATGGGATTGATGGGGTTGATCTTGCAAAAATCATGAGGACTGAGTTCTATACCGTAAGTGTTTGCAATGGACTTCACATTAGCGGGAGGATTCAATCCGACGGACAACACCACCATGTCGAATTCTTCTTCCTTTACACCGTCTTCGTATGTGGAGTATCTCAGCGTGACATTTTTTGTCTCAGGGTCCTCTCTCACTATTGATGTGTAGCTTCTGATGAATCGAACCCCTGGGAGTTTCTCCGTTCTTTCGTAGTAGCGCTCGAAATCCTTCCCATAGGCCCGGACATCATTATGGAAGATTGTGCAGTTCACATCCGCGTCATGATCTTTTGTTATAATAACCTGTTTCTGGGTATAGGTGCAGCATACGGCTGAACAATAGCTGTTATCGCCCGGAGTAACCCGTCTGGAACCGATGCATTGAATCCAGGCTACCTTATGGGGATGCTTCATGTCGGAAGCTCGTAGTATCTCACCTTGGTAAGGCCCTGTTGAGCATAACAGCCGCTCATAGTCCATGCTGGTTACTACGTTGGCGAAATCCCCGTAGTGGTACTCCTTCTTCACCTTCGGATCAAATGGCTCAAGCCCCTGAGACAGAATGATAGCGCCTACCTGTATTTCTTTTTTCTCCGCCGTCTGGTTCAAATCTATTGCGTTATTCTTGCATACAGCTTCGCAAATACGGCATTTATTCTCTTTAAGGTAAAGACAGCTTTCATCAATATACGCAATAAGTGGAATCGCCTGAGCGAAATATATATGCACGGCCTTATTCATGGATATTTCCTGATTATATTGATCAGGATATTTGGCGGGGCAATATTCTACACACGTTGTGCAACCCGTGCATTTATCCTCACGGATATACCGCGGCTTTTTGGTAAGGGATACCTTGAAGTTTCCTACTTCCCCCTCTACACTGTTTACTTCAGTATAGGTGAGGATCTCTATATTTGGGTGCCGGCCGACCTCGACCAGCTTTGGTGAGAGTATTCACATGGAGCAGTCATTGGTGGGAAAGGTCTTGTCCAACTGAGCCATATGACCGCCAATGCTTGGCCCTTTTTCGATCAGGTAGACTTTGAACCCTGCCGTGGCAAGATCAAGAGAGGCTTGAATGCCGCTGATTCCGCCACCAACAACCATTACGTCTCCAAAATTGGTGTCTCGGAAACTCATCTGTTCCACAACTTGTTCGTTTTCCACTATATATCACCTCGTCAGGGTCTTTTAGTCCCCTAAATCGATTCCTGGATAATCTCCGTGATGTCCTTCACTTCAATCTTTTCAGCGAGATTCATGGTTGTCCTGCTGTCTTCAAGCATGGTAATGCAATAAGGGCAGGAAGTAGCGAGCACTTCGGCCCCAGCCCCGAGAGCCTGTTCTATCCTTAGGTCAGAAAATCTCTCACCCTTTTGGGTTTCCATCCAAACCCTGCCGCCTCCGCCTCCGCAGCAGAGACTATCTGAGCGGGACTCAATCATCTCGATGAACTCTAAACCCGGTATCTTTTTTAAAACCTCTCGCGGCTCATCATACACACTGTTGTGTCGACCAAGGTAACAAGGGTCGTGATACGTTACCTTCTTCGGATAATCTTTCTTAAGCTGAAGTCTGCCTTCGTTCACCAACTCGAACAGATACTGTGAGATATGAACCACCTCAAAGTTTACCCTGAATTCAGGATACTCGTTCTTGAAGGTATGGTAGCAATGAGGTGACGAAACGAGGATTTTCTTGACCCCATTATCAATAAAGGTTTTGATGTTTTCTCTGGCCAGACGCTTGAATAATTCCTCGTCGCCCGTCTTGCGAATGCTTTCTCCGCAGCAATTCTCCTGGGATCCAAGTATACCGAAATCTACTCCCGCCAGATTGAGAATATTTGCTGTGGCTTTAGCCACCTTTTTCAACCTTGGGTCATAGCAGAGATAGCAGCCGGGAAAATAGAGAATTTCCATCCCTTCGGCGAATGGTTTTACAGAAAGACCCTCAGCCCAAGCCCCTCTCTTTTCCCGATCCTCACCGAATGGGTTTCCTTGACCAACAAGGCCTGCGTTTATCGTGCGGACTGTCTTAACAGGGGCAGGGTAAACCCCATATTCGTTCGCAATCCTTCGTAATGCTATCCCGGATTCTATCTGTTTTACATCCCTGGGGCACTGCTGGGGGCATCTTCCGCAGGTCGTGCAACGCCAGATATCTTCACTTTCGATCTCGGTCAAACCAAACGTCGCTTCTCGGACTAGCTTGCGCATACTGAACGCCCTGACTCTATTCCACGGGCACACAGTATCGCATAATCCGCATTGGAAGCATCTCTTGAATGCTTCTCCGCCGCTCGCTTTGATGAT
>JAUPKT010000392.1 GCA_030837305.1 Thermodesulfobacteriota bacterium | reverse complement strand
TGTTGTTCTTCTTGAAGCGGGAGATTTGTCTCAATTCTTTTTGAATTCTGTTTACTTGTGCGGAAGTTAAGCGATCTTCACCCATCAAGCCTGTGCCTGAATTACTCTGCAATGCATGATGATTTTCGGGAATCGGGTTCACGAATACCAGACCGCAGCCCCGACAACGCACATGTGCATATCCCTCTTTCTCGAAAAGAAGTTTGTGGTCCTTGCCACCACACAGGTCGCAAAGTCTTTCCGGGGGTTTGATATTTGACTTCATGTGAGCCCGTGGTCAATTGGTCTACGATTTTGTCGGTACGTGCACGAATCCGCAAGGCACTTTGCGGAGAGTCTGTATCACGGTATTGCGCAAAGCGCACACCCTTGAAAGATGTCATAAACCATGATAGTGAAGCCCACGTCAAGTTTACAGTTGCGAGGCGGAAAATTGGAACTCAATGCTATTGCAGATTTCCTGTTCGAGGTGGGAATGCTCAAGAGAACACCTCGTTCCGGCTTTCAATTCTTGGGCACCGGCAAAGAAACCGTAGCGGAGCACAGTTTGAGAACAGCGGTGATTGGTTACGTGTTGGCCCGCATGTCGGGAAAACTCTCTGCTGATAGGGTAATATTGATGTGTTTGATGCACGACATAACCGAAGCTCGTACAGGGGATCTCAATTACGTAAACAAGAAATACGTTGTGGCCGACGAAGAAGCTGCTGCACGGGATATGACGGAGAATCTGCCCTTTGGGAGTGAAATACGGGAACTCCTAGCGGAATTCAGTGATGGGAACTCTGCGGAAGCAGATTGCGCCAGAGATGCGGATCAATTGGAAATGATTCTTCAATTGAAGGAATTGGGGGACCTTGGGAATCGCTATTCTCAAGAATGGATTGCTACGGCCCTGAAGAGGCTACGGACAGAAAATGGTAAGCGTTTGGCGAGAAGCATTTTGAATACCGATTTCTCTGGATGGTGGTTTAAGGAAAAAGAGGATGAATGGTGGATTAACGGGCACTTGCGGCAAGCTAGCGAAAAGTGACCTTGTTGGAGCAGACGATTTTGTTGTTGAGCCATGAAGGGGCTAACGGAGTCTCAAAAAATCATGGATAGTTCCGCCCTCGTTCACCAATTGAAACAGGTACTTTCTTGACGATTCACATGATTGAAAGACCCTTGTGGGTACTGATCTGTTTGATGTGCGCTCTGGCAGTGGCCGTGCCATTGGCATGGTCTGGAGACGGTATTGTTCAGGAAGCCGCCAACAGGGGGGAACGGGTAGTAGACTCTGGGAGTTCCCAGCGAAAGGAAGAAGATCGCCCTAAGAGATACCATTGGCTGTTTAAGGAACGTAAGATTGATGAATCAGAGCCCAAGGTCGATGTCCATGGGTTGCTTCATGGTTTGGATCGGGAAATCAAGGAGGCAAGGCGGCTGTACCTGTCGGGTGACCTGGAAAATGCAATTCTGAAGTATCGGAGTGCAGTTGATGGTTTTGAGGCCATCCTCGATGATCTTCCCCAGGCGAGTCCTCTGCTCAAGGAATTGGATGACCGATTTCAGATCTTTGACGAGCTTGCAACCAAGATTCTGGGGCCCCTTCATGCGGAAATTTCTGAAGAGGCAAGCGGAGGAATCTTTCATGTCCTTGAAAAACGCCGCATTTGTCGGCGACACCTCGTGATGAAAAAATTGACTAGACTGGAGTTCTTCGATGTTCCCGATCGTCTCGTCAACGAGGAATCACGCTTGCTTCAAGAGATGATTTCGGTCAGGCTCGAATTATCTTCGCAGGAAGTCCGGAAGAGTGAGGAAACCCTCAAGAGTCAGTTGGCCAAGGTCAGGCAGGAGATCCAGAAGAATTCCGATAGGTACACCCTTTTGAGAGCAGGTCTGCCCATCGCGCTTGGGGATTTCAAGAAGGATGTCTTGTCCCCAAAGGAACTCGTGCTGGACATGAATTTGCTGCCGGATAGGATCGTGATTGGGGTCATAACGAAGGAGAAGTCTCAGTATTACCAGTTTGGAACCGGTCGTCTGGAAATCGACAAGGGGGTTTTCCAGTTACAAGACAAGCTGCGGGAGTTTTCTCAAGGAGACAAAGCCACATTTATGGGGCATGCGTGGAAAGAGCCTTGCAGACGTCTCTATCGGACACTTCTTGGTTCAATGCCCGCATTGCCCGCAGAAAAAACAACAATTCTTGTTATTCCGGACAGATCCCTGTGGTTTTTGCCGTTGTCGACTCTTCTCGATTCAGAAGATAGACCTTTTGGGCAGGATCGCGTGATTTCCTTCATTCCTTCGGCTGACTTACTAAAACTCATTCGGTCTGGACCAAGCAAACAAGCGAGCAGGGGACGCAACGACATCGGACTGTTGCTGTTTGAGTCAATTCCGTGGATTCCCGAAGATCAAGTGAAAGAGAGCATGAATCCCCCAAAAGGAGACAAGCGCCCTGAGGCAAGAATCTCGGACGAAGAACGATTGGAGAGATTAATTTTGACCAACGAGGTGTATCCGAAACCGTCGGACCTCGTTGTTAGTGTTCAAAAGTTTTTTCGCAGTTTTGAGGTGTGGGTCGGTCCGGCAGCGACGATGGATCGTTTTCTTGATCGGAACGGAAGGAAGGAGGATGTCACCATCCTTGCTTTGCCCCTCTCAACCTGGGACGCGGTTTTCGGGGAAAGGCAGCCGACTTTCTTTTTTTCTCCTGACAAACGAGGTCAACGGAACCTCATTGTACAGCGTTTTTTCTCTGTTCCGACACTCTCCAAGGTTTTTATCATGCCGGTGGCATGGTTCAACGTGCCGGACAAAGAGAATCCATCCGGAGATGGTCCGTTACTGCTCAACCTCGCTCTGTTCTATTCGGGTGTCAAGTTGGCCTTCATAAACTACTCAGACCCAAATTGGGGCGGGGATGAGCCATTCCTCATGACCTTCCTCAAGAGATCTTCAGAAAAGGTTCCTGTCGCAAAGATCTTGGCTGAGTATCCTCGGGAGATGCCGTCGGGGTTGGATTCCTCGTTTAGTGGCAAGCCCCCTTCCTGGGCAGGTTGGATACTTTCGGGAGACGTTGGTATTCAGTAGCAAGCCCATTAATAAAGGCAAACGACCGCATTGGCGGACCGCTGCATTTCGGTACCGGTTGCGTGTGGACCTTACAGGCTCGGTAATTTCTTCGAGAGTCGCGAGATCACTCTGCTGGCTGTGTTGACGTGAAAAATTCCTTTAGAGACTCCTTTGTGCAGCAACGACACAGCGTCAGTGAGCAGATCTTTGGAGCTAGGCAGTTTTTGGTCGACAGACTGTATGTATTTTTTTATAGCAGTTTTTACCTGAGACCTGTACCCCACATTGCGGAGGCGTTTCTTTTCGCTTTGGCGCATTCTTTTCAGAGCAGAGGGATGGTTAGCCATAATATGATCCTTTTATATTCTGTTGTGTCGATCCTCGGATATTGTTCTCACGCTTCTCCAAAACTTCGGCGCACCCATATTTTGGGGGCTATGGAGTAACTTCTTTTTATGCCCGAAAAGCGTTTACAAAGTCAAGGGGTTTTGCCCGGTACCGAGTCTCCCATGGTGACTGAGCGAAAAGCAATCACTCGCGCAGCCGGGGTTGTGGGGTTTTGGACCGTTCTGAGCCGTGTTCTCGGTTTCGTCAGGGACATGGTCATTGCTCGATTCATGGGCGCCGGGTTAGGTGCTGACGCTTTTTTTGTAGCATTTCGCATTCCCAATCTCTTAAGAAGATTGTTCGCAGAGGGAGCCCTTTCTGCCGCATTCATTCCAACTTATGTCGAAACCTTACAGCGGCACGGCCGTGATGAAGCGGGGAAATTAGCAAGACGGATCTTCACGTTATCAGCAATTATTTTATTAGTCGTGACACTGCTCGGAATTTTAGCCTGCCCCTGGATCGTCAGGGTCATTGCCCCTGGTTTCTTTCAGGATCCGGAAAAATTTGACCTGACTGTGTGTCTCACTCGCATCATGTTTCCTTACATCTTTTTTATTTCGCTGGTCGCCCTGGCTTCGGGAGTTCTCAATTCGATGGGCCACTTCGCGGCTCCTGCTGCAGCTCCGGTTATTCTTAATATTTGCATGATCGGATCTGTTTTGTTCACTACCACGTCGCTGAACACTTCTCCTTCACATGCCCTTGCATGGGGGGTCGTTATTGCAGGGTTTCTCCAGTTGCTCCTTCAATTCCCTTTTCTGAGACGGGAAGACATTAGCTTCAAGCCTTCGTTTGATTTCAATAATCCTGCGCTGATTCGGATTGGTAAGCTTTTTGTTCCTGCGGCCCTTGGCGGGGCGGTTTATCAAGTGAATGTGATGATCGGGACAATACTGGCCTCTTTACTCCAACCTGGCGGGGTATCGTGGCTGTATTATGCAGACAGGCTGGTAGAGCTTCCTCTGGGGATTTTTGCCATAGCTCTTGGTACTGCTGTCTTACCTTCGATGTCCAGACTGGCGGACAGTGGTGACATGCGTGGATTGACGCAATCCGTTGCTTTTTCTTTGCGGCTGATCGGTTTCTTCACCATTCCGGCCAGTGTAGGGCTTATCGTCCTGCGGGAGCCTGTGGTTGCAACCTTGTTCCAGCGGGGCAAGTTCACCTTCATCGATACTCAGGCTACTGCATACGCTCTTCTTTGGTATACCGTGGGATTATGGGCCTTTTCAGGGCTCAAGGTCGTAACGCAGGCCTTTTTCTCTCTTAAAGATACCAGAACACCGGTCAAGGTCTCGTTACTGGCTGTGGTTACAAACTTGGCCGGTGGTCTCATACTTATGGTACCAATGGAACAAGGGGGTTTGGCACTTGCAACTTCATTGGCTGCTGCACTAAATGTCGCAATACTCTTTATTATCTTAGTCAGACGTCTGGGAACTTTTCCTTCGAAAGATTTTGTCTTGTCTCTCATCAGGATCAGTGCGGCATCGGCCGTCATGAGTATACCCCTGTTTTACGGCCGTGCTCTGGGCGAATGGAACACCGGATCCAATGTGCAGAATCTTCTGGTTCTGTCGGGTTGTATCTCGGCAGGGCTCTTTACATTTGCCCTAGTTTCCGTTCTGTTGGGAAGTCCCGAGGTCAAAGCGTTGAGGAAACTCCTTTCCACGCAATCAAGAGAGTGACCTCTGCGTTTCAGAGAGACCTTTCACCGTCCGTCTTGTTCACTCAGACAAAAGGATTTTCTTTCTTTTCCCTCTCAATGGTCGAGGTTGGTGTCGGTCCGTAATTGTGTCCCGGCAAAACAACCGTGTCACCTGGGAGAGTAAATAGTTTATTTCTAATAGAGCGTTGTAGTATTTCGTATGATCCACCCGGCAAATCTGTTCTACCAACCCCCTGCACGAAGAGAGTGTCTCCGGTTATGACGTATCCCGGAAAGTACAGAGAAATGCTCCCAGGGGAGTGCCCCGGCGTGTGGATCACCTTGACTGTCTCGTTCCCAAACGTAATGTCGTCCCCATCTTGTAGCAGCACGGTCGCGGCGGGAGAGGCCTCGGCACCAAACATGGCGAGCATGGCTCTGTTGGGGGTTGCCAGCATGGGCGCTTCGGCTTCATGAATTGCTATTGGTGCCCCTGTGAGTTCCTGTACGGCCTTGTTTCCCATGGTATGATCTACATGGCTATGGGTATTCACTATGAGTTTTATGTTTGTTATACCTTGATCTGCGGCTCTCTTCACGATTGAGTTCGCCTGTCCGCCGGGATCAACCACAATGCCCTCTCCGGTTTGGGTATCCCCAAGGATGTAACAAAAGATTTCAAAACCGGCTATTTGTATTTGATCGATAATCATATGACTCCTTCCGAATTTCATCAGTTCTTAGTCTGCGGATGGACACCGTCATGCCCCTTTCGCACTTGCGAAGGAGGCTCGTATGCACAATAGGGCTCCGGAGCCATGTAACGTCCTGTGCCTTCATACGCTCTGGCTCGACAACCTCCACAGTAACGCACATAATCACACTTACCGCACTTGCCCTCTAATCGACGAAAGTTCCTTAACTCATGGAACAAGGCAGCATTCTCCCACAGGTCCTGGAATTCTCGCTCTCGCACACTGCCTGCTTTCACATCGAAATAACCACACGGTTGCACATTGCCTCTGTGAGACACAAAGACGAACGATAACCCGGCCAAGCAACCACGGGTGACGGCATTCATACCAAAGTTCTTTTCTGACACCTCAATGCCCTCGATCCTGGCTTCTTGCCTCATGATGCGATAATACTGTGGGGCGCAGGTGGCCTTGGTTTCCATTCCACAAGATTTGCTCAGACGGTAGAATTGGCGAAGGGTTTCTTCGTATTCCTCCGGCCCCATTTCTTCACCGGACATCTGGCGAGCCCTTCCGGTTGGAACAAGCAAGAATACATGAAAGGCTGAAGCATCAATGCTTTTGGCCAAACTCATGATGTCAGAGAGTCTCTCTCTGTTCCTTTTTGTCAAGGTGGTATTTACTTGCACGGGTACCGATGCTGATCTCAGATTGGCAATGCCTTCGAGTGCGGCGGCAAACGCACCTGGTATTTTGCGGAATGCATCATGTTCTTGTGCAGTTGGTCCATCAAGACTGATGCTGACGCGAGCTATGCCGACCTTGGAGATCTTTTCAGCGGTAGCACGATCCACCAACGTTCCATTTGTCGCCAGGACAACTCTCATACCACTTTGTATGCCGTATTGAGCAAGCTCATAGAAATCCGGCCGCAGGAGAGGTTCCCCGCCGGTCATAATGAGTATCGGCGTCCCCACTTTACGGATACCATCTATTAGCTGTTTTCCCTCTGCCAGCGAGAGCTGTTCAGGGTCCGCCTCGGTACATGCCCCGGCTCTGCAGTGGACGCATGCAAGATTGCACGCTCTGGTCATTTCCCATGCCACAAGTCGTAACGTAAAATGATTCACAGCGAGGCTTTCTTGCTCAGGCCCTGGATTATCTGTGCCGCTTCCACGGCGTGATATGAGATGATCAGATCGGCTCCGGCGCGTTTTATGGCCGTGAGTGCCTCCATCATGCATTGATCACCGTTAACCCAACCGTTGGCAGCAGCGGCTTTAATCATTGCAAACTCACCACTGACGTTGTAAGCCACCAAAGGCAGGTCGAAGGCATTGCGGACTCTCCAAATGACATCAAGGTATGGCAGGGCAGGTTTGACCATAATCATGTCCGCACCTTCTTCCACATCCAGAGCAACCTCTCTCAAGGCCTCGTCGGAATTGGCAGAATCCATTTGATAAGACCGCCTATCCCCAAAACTCGGAGCAGATTCGGCCGCATCTCGAAATGGTCCGTAGAAGCCCGAAGCATATTTTGCGGAGTATGCAAGTATGGCCGTGTTTTCAAAACCAGACTCATCAAGTCCTTCTCTTATGGCCCCTACTCGACCATCCATCATGTCACTGGGTGCCACGATATCGGCTCCGGAAGTCGCATGAGACACAGCGACCTTCGCAAGGAGATCGAGGGTGGGATCGTTATCCACCGTTCCATCCCTCACGATTCCACAATGTCCATGGTCCGTGTATTCACAAAGACAAACGTCCGTGATCACCACCAGATCCGGAAAGGTATCCTTCAGCCTTCTCACGGTTTGCTGAATGATCCCGTCTCGAGCGTATCCTTCCGAACCTACCGGATCCTTCTTCCTGGGGATGCCGAAGAGAAGGACCGCCGGAATGCCCAGACTGTCTACCTGCTTGATTTCTTTTGAGAGGGTATCCGGGGAAAACCGAAACTGTCCGGGCATGGAACGCAGAGGTTCCTTGATACCCTTTCCATGACGAACAAAGAATGGAACGACGAGGTCGTCAACTCCCAGACGAACCTCGCGCACCATTCGTCTCAGTGTTTCGGTCCGCCGGAGTCGACGGGCCCTGTATTCAGGAAAATGCATTTATGTTCCCCGATGGTGGATTTTGAGTCGATGCATCAGATATAATGCTCAGCAGTTATCATGTCAACGCAAGGTTGGTCTGATTTGGAAACACCATTCATAAAGCTCAGGAAACGTGCAGATCGACGGATCCGCGAAGGCCACTGCTGGGTCTTCTCCAACGAAATAGGGCATCCGCCCGTGGCAGAATTAGAACCTGGGGGCCTTTATCAGCTCCAAGATGTAACAGGTGAGTTTTTGGGGATCGTCTATACCAACCCGTCGAGTCTCATAACTGCTCGATTGTTGTCCAGGAAAAAGGCAGTCATCGACGGAGGTTTTGTACGTGAAAGGATCCTCCGGGCAGCCCATTGGCGATCCGTAGTGTTCAAGGATTCCAAGTATTATCGATTGGTGTTCAGCGAGTCCGATGGATTACCGGGACTTGTAATTGATCGATACGGAGACCACTTCGTGTGTCAGAGTTTCACCGCTGGAATGGACCGTCTCATGGACTATGTGGTCGATACCCTGGCTGAAGAGCTTTCACCTGAAAGCATATTCTTGCGGAATGATTCTCCGTACCGGTTACTTGAGCAGATACCTGTGGAGAAACGCCTTTGCTTTGGTAGCCACCCGGGAAATGTTGTGATGGACTCATGGGGACTTGAACTCTCCGTAGACGTTGTGGAGGGCCAAAAGACAGGCGCATTCCTTGATCAAGAGTGGAATCGGCCTTTGGTGAAACATTATGTTTCGCCGGGAATGGAGGTATTGGATCTCTTTTGTTACACGGCTGCCTGGTCCCTTCATGCATTGACCGCAGGAGCAGGGGGAGCCACGGCCGTCGATACATCTCGAAGCGCCTTGTTGATAGCTGAGACCGACGCATGCCGGAACAACCTGTCCGGTCGTCTGGAATGTGTGCGAGAACCCGTGGTGGATTTTCTTAAGAAGCAAACCCGCTCATGGGGAATGATAATCGTTGATCCCCCATCCTTCATCAAGAATCGAAGCAACATCAAAGAAGGAGTGAAGGGCTACATTGATGTAAACAGACGAGCATTAACAAAGTTGGAAGACTTGGGTATTCTGGTGACTTGCTCGTGTTCGCACCATCTCGATGCCTCAACATTCGAACAAGTTATTCGGACAGCGGCCAGACAGGCGGGCACGAATGTCCGGTTCCTGGAAACCAGGTCTCAAGGACCTGACCATCCGGTATTGGCGGCTATGCCGGAAACTCGTTATCTGAAGGTACTTGTTGTTCAGGTGATACGATAATTATTGTGTCCGCAATCAGAGGCTTCGACAATAACGACAGCACAGGCGGTTGTCGGAGTATGAGATAGGGAAACGTGTATTCTGGACACACCCCTTGACTTAGCCTCAGTCAAAGCAGAACCGGAAAGCTCAATGGCAGGTCGTTGCCTCTCACCCCCGCGGACCACAATATTGGAAGGGCTAACACCCTGGGAAAACCCTGTTCCCAAGGCTTTTGCGAGAGCTTCTTTTGCGGCAAATCGCGCAGAGAAAGCTTGCGAAGGTCTGGCATTTCTCAAACACACATCAACTTCCTCGGGTGAGAAAACCCGGGCAAGAAACCTATCGGCCCATGAGGCTTCCAGTATGCGCTCCATGCGGGACACTTCAACCATATCTATACCGGTGCCGAGAATCACAATTCTGCACGCTCTCTGACGATGGCGTCCACTACTCTGCAAACATCCACGGTCTGCACGACATCGTGCACCCGTACGATGGATGCTCCCCGCATAATGGATGCTGCGACTGCTCCAAGGGTTCCTATATCTCTCAGGTGAGGACTAGGTTGATCGAGTATCTTACCAAGGAAAGACTTGCGAGAGGGACCGGATAAAATAGGCTTGCCCAGGGATTTGAAAAAGTCCATGCGATTGATCAAGACAAGGTTTTGATCGAAGGTCTTTCCAAATCCTATGCCGGGATCTATGACAATATTTTCGGGGGGTATGCCCTTATTTTCGGCAAATTCAATACGTTCCCTGAAGAATGCGTAGATGTCATCAGGAAAGGAGTGGTACTGTATTTCCTGTTGCATGGTGTTGGGTTGCCCCAGCATGTGCATGACGACGACTGCCGCTCCTGCCTCTTGAGCCACATCGAGGGATCGAGGATCGTCCCTAAACCCCGCTACATCATTCACGATGGATGCACCTATCTCTAGGGCTGCTGATGCGACTTTGCTGCGACGGGTATCTATGGACACCACCGCATCGGACCGTGCAGAGCAAATCCCTTCTATGACCGGAAGGACTCTACGCAGTTCTTCTTGGAGACCAATGGGTGCTGAACCCGGTCTCGTGGATTCCCCACCCACGTCAACGATATCGGCTCCTTGTTCGATCATTCGCAAACCCGAGGCTACAGCCACCTCCGGTTCCAGGTGTTTACCCCCATCGGAAAAAGAGTCGGGGGTGACGTTTATCACCCCCATAACGAGAGTTCGGTTTCGGGAATACAGGATTTTCGCTGCGTTGGTTTCGCTAAACGCTTTCATGCGAGTCTGGCCACACAGAGTCTGAAAGTTTTCCTCTTGGATGAGTCACATACCAATTTGAAGTGACCAACGGCTATGGCTTCAAATCTTTTCGGGATTGGGGGTCCCCGGTGCGGGATGCACCACCTGATCGCCGCTGTCGCCAGGTTCACTGTCAGGTGTTCTCTTATCTGCCGGTTTCTTTTCCGGTTCTACCTTTTCCGGTAGGTCCCGTCCCTCCGCCAGGGCAATGATTTCGGCAGCATCGAGCGTCTCTCGTTCCAAGAGTGCCTCAGCTATTCTCGCAACAATTTCTCGGTTCTGTTCGATTATCTCCCGAGCCTTTGCGTATTTCTCGGTCACAATTCTCCTGATCTCATGATCAACATCGATGGCGGTCTGTTCAGAGTAGTCACGATGGCGGGCAAACTCCTTGCCGAGAAAAATTTGCTCTTCTTTTTGGCCAAACGCAAGCGGGCCCATGGTTTCGCTCATACCCCATTCACAGACCATCTTTCGAGCAAGTTCCGTGGCTCTCTGAATGTCGTTTCCTGCACCGGTGGTCATGTGGTCCAAGAAAACCTCTTCCGCTGCGCGCCCGCCCATCAGGACAGCTATCTGAGCGAGAAGGTAATCTTTCGAATAGGTATGCCGATCATCAAGAGGCAGTTGCTGGGTGACTCCCAGGGCTCTTCCGCGTGGTATGATTGTGACTTTGTGAATTGGATCAGTACCCGGCATCATGCGAGCGACAAAGGTATGGCCTGCCTCGTGAAACGCAGTATTGCGTCTTTCCTCGAGACTGATTACCAGGCTTCGGCGTTCCCCCCCCATAAGAACTTTATCTTTGGCAAATTCGAAATCCTGCATGTCGATTTCGTTTTTGCTCAGGCGTGCCGCATTCAGTGCGGCTTCGTTGACTAGGTTGGCCAGATCGGCGCCGGAGAACCCAGGAGTTCCTCGGCTTATGGTTTCCATGTCAACGTCCATGGCCATGGGAACTTTCTTGGTGTGGACTTTTAATATGGCCGTCCGTCCTCGAATATCCGGTGGCGGCACAATAACTTGACGATCGAAACGCCCCGGTCTCAAAAGAGCTGGGTCAAGTACGTCGGGTCTGTTCGTAGCACTGATGAGTATGACGCCCTCGTTGGTTTCGAATCCATCCATTTCCACGAGCAATTGATTGAGGGTCTGTTCGCGTTCATCATGCCCCCCTCCCAGGCCCGCACCTCGATGTCTTCCCACTGCGTCTATTTCATCAATGAAAATGATACACGGAGCATTTTTCTTGCCCTGAATAAACAGATCTCTCACGCGTGATGCACCAACGCCGACGAACATCTCAACAAAATCAGATCCGGATATTGAGAAAAACGGGACCGAGGCTTCCCCGGCTACCGCCTTGGCAAGCAAGGTCTTGCCTGTTCCCGGGCTTCCCATCAACAAGACACCTTTGGGGATTTTGCCCCCCAAGCGAGTGAACTTCTTGGGGTCTCGCAGAAACTCTATCACTTCCGCAAGCTCTTCCTTTGCTTCTTCGACACCCGCAACGTCTTGGAAGGTCACCTTGTTTTGGGACTCTGAAATGAGCCGGGCTTTACTCTTGCCAAAGCTCATCGCCTTCCCGCCGCCGGCCTGCATCTGCCTCATGAAGAAAACAAAAATGGCCACGAGAAATATCATGGGCAGCCAAGAAATGAGTGCAGTGAGATACCAAGGGTTATCGTCTTCCGGGAAGACCTGTATATCCACTTTGTGTTTCATCAAAGAAGACACGAGATCGGTATCATGGGGCGCAAGGGTCCTGAAATTTCCCGTACCGTCTACGTAGCTTCCCTTGACACGGTTCCCCTGGAGAACCACTGCTTTAATTGCACCTTGTTCGACTTCCTGGCGAAACTGACTGTAGCTTATTTCCCTCTGAGGTGCCTTGGTCTGGTTAAAGAGATGGAACAGGAAAATCATGACCAAGCATATAGCTAACCACAGGCCCAAATTCTTATAAATATTGTTCAACAATATCTCCCAAGAAAAAGCTGTTTTGCCGGCCGTTCCGGAAAGGCTTTCAATATGG
The DNA here is from genome assembly GCA_030837305.1 of Thermodesulfobacteriota bacterium. GTDB lineage: Bacteria > Desulfobacterota > Desulfomonilia > Desulfomonilales > Desulfomonilaceae > JAUPKT01. The sequence continues at coordinate 2,566 of JAUPKT010000392.1, read as the reverse complement.
TGCAGGTTGTGCTTTCCCTCACCGTAAAATGGGTTATATTTGGACTGTTGTCAAGCAGCCCGCATTTGTGAGAGGGTTTTTCCGAACAGATGTGTGAGGCTGTGATCAATTTCTACGGGAGATGGCAGCTTTTAGGAACATGGCACAAGAAAAGATCCAGTTGATACTGCGCAACGCGGGCTTGGCCTCCCGAAGAGGGGCTGAACAATTGATCAAAGAAGGTCGTGTGACCATCAATGGCCGCATGGTAGAGAGTCCCAACGAGCAAGCGGACCCTCACAAAGACCACATAAAAGTGGACGACAAACTGTTGCGTTGGAGAGATGACCAGAGTCGCTATTATGCATTCAACAAACCGAGATTCGTGGTCTCCACCATGAAGGACCCGCAAGGACGCCCATCCTTGGGAGATCTCATTCGGCAGATTAGCAAGCCGCTTTTCAGCGTTGGGCGTCTGGACTTCGATGCGGAAGGACTCATGATATTGACCAATGACGGTGAGGCGGCTCACAGATTAAGCCACCCTTCTTTCAGGATTCCTCGAATCTATTTGGTTAAAGTTCGGGGCGTCCCCGATGTCCAGGACTTGGGGCGCATAAGAAGGGGGATGGTTTTGGGAGAAGGAGATCGTTTAGGGGAAGTTGAGTGGAAGATGATGAAGGTCCAATCAACGACTACTTGGCTGAGACTCACCCTTTATGAAGGCAAAAAGAACGAAATTAAGAGAATCTTTTTCCGCATAGGCCACCCGGTGAGAAAAATTCGGAGGATTTCTTTTGGTCCCATTGTGTTGGGAGATCTCCCTGTTGGTGCATGGCGGCCCCTGAAGGAATCGGAAACGGAGAGGCTCTTGGCCTTGACGGTCAGGGGAGCCTGATCCAAGGCCTTGGAAAGGCCGTTGATCAGGGACTCGAAGTTGACAAGGCGAGGCTTATATTCTAGTCTGAGATGGCGTGAGGCAACGGGACAGGAGGATACTCTTATGGCAATAGGAAGAGTAGCTAGAGTCACAGAGGTCATAGCAGGCTCTCCAAATAGCTTCGAAGAAGCCGTAACTTTGGCTTTTGATCGAGCTAACAAAACACTTCGGAACATCACAGGCTTAAGAATCATCGATATGAGCATCATGTGTGAAAGTGGAACAATTCAGGAATATCGCGTCAGAGCCGAGGTCATTTTCGTATTGGAATAAGCGTTTTGCAACCAATTCATATTGTTTTTTCCCCGTTGCCTTCCCATCACACGCACTTCTCAGCTTCGGAGCATTTCCCATCAAAAAGGCTCCCCTGCTCCAAACCCACGCGCTCCATTGCTTCCATTAGGTTTCTTCTCGTCTGCCGCCGGTCCAGCATCCACGTTGGGGCTACAAGTTCGTGCGGATGTGGATCGGAAGTAATGCGATGTATTACCATTTCGGGGGGCAGCACCTTGAGAACTGCAAGGATTGCATCAATACAATTTTCTTCTGTGAGCGGCGTATATTCTCCCCGGGCATACATTCTCGCTAGTTCCGTTCCCTGAATTATGTACAGAGGATGAAGCTTTACACCTTGGATTCGTTCGTTGGCCACAGCCCGTGCCGTCGCCACCATGTCTTCTATGGTTTCCCCCGGCAGTCCCAGGATGAGGTGGGCCACAACAGGGATGCCTCGTACCTTGGTTCGATTCACGGCGTCGAAGAAATCATGGGCTGTATGACCTCTGCGTATGATGTTGAGCGTGTGGTCATGAATTGACTGCAAACCGTATTCTATCCACAAGAACCGATCTTTGGAGAGTTCCCGGAGGAGATCCAACGTCTCGTCGGTGACACAGTCCGGTCTGGTGCCTATGGCCAATGCCACCACCTCGGGTCTACACAGTGCTTCTCGGTAAAGAGTTTGAAGCTGTTTTAGAGAACCATACGTATTGGTAAATGATTGGAAATATCCTATAAATTTCTTCGTTCCATATCGTTGTCGAAGAAAAGTTATTCCCTGATCAATTTGCTGTGCTACAGAGAGTCCTTGAGATAATGCCCCGGTGCCGGAGCCGTTCGGATTACAAAAAATGCAGCCTTCCAAACCTAAAGCCGGGTTGCGATTTGGACAACCAAGACCTGCGTCGATGGAAATTTTCCATACTGGTTCACCGAAGAAACCCTTGAGCCAGGCTGACAAGGTTCGATAACGAGGCACAGACGTATTCATTGACACATAATACCATGGTTGTTTCGCCGTGGTAAGAAGAGACGGCAATGGATTGACACGAGGGTGCACCCTTTGAAAACGGAAACTCTATTCGTATGTCAGGAATGCGGGAAGCAATTCCCAAAATGGATGGGGAAATGCCAGGGATGTGGCGCCTGGAACTCAGTTGTTGAGACTAGAATTACGCGAGAAATCTCACAGGCGAAGTCCCTCATTGATGCCGACGGCGGTATTGTGCTGCCCATCACGGATATTTCTTCTGAGCCTCAACAGAAGATGACGCTGGGCCTAGGGGAGCTGAATCGAGTCCTCGGAGGCGGACTCGTTCGGAGAAGCGTTGTCCTCGTGGCTGGAGATCCGGGCATCGGAAAGAGTAC
>JAUPKT010000391.1 GCA_030837305.1 Thermodesulfobacteriota bacterium | reverse complement strand
TCAACAAAAAGCTGTGGGTTCACCCCGCAAATGGCCGCGAATCCTCCCAGAACAGTCAAGTTGCGGCCTCTTGCTGTTCCGGCCGCTCCCGACGCAATGTCCGACAGGGGTATGCCATAAAGGAGTTTGTCCGGAGGTAATTCTGCCACAAAAGATCTCTCTTCCTTGATATACGCAGGAGGATTGCTCTCAAAGAGGACAAGAGCCGCGCGTGCCAGAGAAGGTATCCTCGATATTGACTGCTCTTCGTTGAGCGATATGAGCACATGTGTTTCATTGTCCAGTGCCACAATCTCTTCTCTGCCGATGCGAGACCGTGTGACGCATCTGCCGAAGCCGCGTATTTCTGCAGGATAAGAATCGAAGCCAAGGATCGAATAGCCGCCCCGCGACATCGCTTCGTTGATCAAACCACCTGCGGCTATGGTGCCGTCACCGGCCATGCCGCATACTTCAATGGTGACGTCCACTTTCGGCATGTTAAAACTCCATCCACCAAGAAGTATTGACCATCATGCCCTCCGCTAAGAAAATACTTGCGGGTGAGATTTCCACTGCACAGACCCCTCCCAATAGATTGTTGGCTGCTATCTTTCCCTGTTCAATGGCATTTTGGTAGCCTATGGAAACCCAATAGTCTCTGAGGCCCGGATGGTAAATCTGCGCACAATCGCCCGCTGCATAAACGAGGTCGAAATGTGTCCGCAGGTATTCATCCACAAGGATCCCTCGCTCGATATCCAAGCCGGATCTCACGAGGAACTTGACATTAGGTACCAGTCCAAAGAAGGCACCCACTGCTCCCACCCGGCATGGGTCTCTGTCAGTCTCAACTTCAATGGAATCATGGGACCTTTGAGCCAGTCGCCTGATGCAGGAACCGTCGACGACTTTTATTCCCTTTTCGCTTAACCGATGCCTCACTTGATCTGCTACATCACTACTCAACGGAATGGGCCAAAAAGACTCTTCCTCCAAGAGAAAGAGCACCTTCTTCTCCATTGATGCCAGGGCCTTGGCGAAAACCAGGGATGTGAGATCGCCACCCACGATCAGGACCGAATCTGTTGACTGGAGGCGCGCCACCCATTTTCCTGCATCATAAGGAGTCTTGAGGGTAAGAAAGAGATCTTGAAATACCTGAAGTTTTTCCGGAATTCTTTGGCGAGCACCACATGTGATGATCAGAGCGTCAAATGACACGATTTCTTTGTGGGATAAAACAAGTTCTCGGCGATCGAAATCAACGGCCACAACTTTTTGCCCCAATCGGACTTTTATGTTGCAGGACTCGTAGTAGGACGTGGGCGTCACGTACAAATCTTCTCTTCTCAGTTTACCGGCAACATAGTCAGGAAGCAGGTGGGGCCTGTAATGAGGGAATGACTCCTCACCAATGATGGTGACGTCCAAGTCCGGTGTGTTTTCCCGGAGCGCGGTAGCTGCGGCATTGGCCGCCGGGCCATTCCCAATGATGACGCAGTGTTCTTGTGCCATCAGTTCCTCCCACACGGAAGATTTTGTTGGACAAGCTCGACTTTGGAAACTGAAATGCAGTCTACAGGACAAACTCTCACACATTCACCGCAGCGAATGCACCGAGAGTTGTCAATGATGATGGCGTTCACATCCTTCCACTTCGTGGTTTCCACAAAGCCCGTTACCGCACCATCTTCGTTGGTAATGACTCTTTTCACGAGCTTGATGCAATCTCTCGGCGCTACATCAATGCAGTATCGGCAGTAAATGCATTTGCTGACATCTATTTCGTAGTGCAGATAACACAGATAACACCTCTTGGCTTCTTCCACTGACAGCTCTTTGGACAGACCCTGCTCCACTTCTCTACTGCGTGACGACAAGCGGGATTCGACGGGAAGGAGCGTGGACATTTCCATTCGGGGGATAAAATCCCAGGACCGCAGCCTGTCTGTTATTTCCCCGACCTGCATCTTGACCGCCCATTGGGCGAATCTCCGGCCTGCGAGATCTTCAGCAATTTTTTGGGCTGCCTTGCGGCCGGACGCAATGGCCTCGATAACCGTTGTGGGACCGGTCATGAAATCCCCGGCAACATACAAATGCGGCTCTGTGGATCGAAACGTTTCCCCATGGGCCCGGATAATGCCACGGTCGTCCTTTTCCCCTGGGGCGGGAATGGCCAGAGCACCCTGTCCGACGGCAACGATTACCGAGTCACAGGAAACGATGAATTCGCTGCCTTCAATGGGCACGACTCTTCTCCTACCGTGAGGAAGGATCTCCACCGGCTTCGTGCGGACGAATTCCACGCCTTCGACTCTGTTCGTCCCCACGACCCGTTTGGATATCACGAGACCTCGGAGCTTCACCCCTTCTCGTTTTGTCTCAAAGATTTCCTCCTCTGTGACCCTCAGTTCGTGCTCGGTGGCTCTCAAACAAATGGAGACATTCTTTGATCCATACCGAAGGGCCAGGCGTGAGCAGTCAAATGCAGTGAATCCGGCACCGATGACGAGGGTGTCGGTTCCCATGGCCGGCGTTGATCCGGAGGCGACATCCATAACGAAACTCAAGCCGGTGTACACACCTGTCAACGTTTCTCCCGGCACGTCCAGGGGCTTCGATTCATAGCAGCCGGCTGCTATGAGTACTGCGTGGTAGGTACTGAGCAATTCATCCACCGAGACGTCCTTTCCAACTCTTACTCCGGTACGCAGGGTCACGCCATGATCGAGAATCCATTGTATCTCGTCGCTGAGTACGTCACGTGGTAGGCGAAATTCCGGTATCCCATATCTCAGCATGCCTCCCGGATGATCAAGAGCCTCCAGGACGGTGACTTCAAAACCCGTCATTGCGAGGTCATAGGCAGCAGCAAGGCCCGCGGGACCGGCACCCACGATACAGACACTTTTTCCCCGGGATGGATGAAGCGGTTCTATTTTCTCGGAAAGTGGTTCCCGAAAGTCCGCTGCCGAACGTTTGATATGGCAGATCCCAACGGGTTTTCCCAACTCCGGCTCTCCGTGGCGACATTTCGTTTCACATGGACGGGAACAAATCCTTCCCAAGACACCTGGAAAAAGGTTTGCGATTCTATTCAGGTCATAGGACCGAGCATTTCGCCCTTCATAGATGCACCGAATGTATGCGGGAATGTTCGTCAATGCCGGGCAAGCGTTCTGGCACGGGATGTTCACGCCCACGTAGTAGAAATCGGCCGGGTCATCTGAGTATATAACTGTATCACCGGGGGAATTACGGGTTCCCTCGATGGGAGAAGATCCTTCAACAGGACTGCTCATGAGTAGATCTCCTTAAACGAGCGAATCTTTCTAAAAACGGAACCGTATGGCCGGTTTTTTTGCGCCGTCTTTTTTTTGTAGCGATATGGCATCCACGGCTACGAGATCTCCGGGATTGAGATCGCTGGAAAAGATTTGTATTCTTTCGGTCCCGTGCACACCCACTTTCACGTCTATCGGGCTGACGGAGTCTTTTCCTTCCACCCGCCATACCCGTCTCATACCTTCGGGGATTTCGGGTGTCGTGTTCACTCCCCCGGGAAATGCTCCTTCAGGCGGCGAAAATCGCAGAGCCTGTTCCGGCACCATAAGAGCGTCCTTCACCTCATCGAGTAAGATCTTGACATTTGCCGTCATCCCCGGCCTTAGTTTTAGCTCGTCATTATTCACGTTCAACACGACATTATATGTCACGACATTTTGTTCAACTTTTGGGTCGTTTCTGATTTGATGAACGACCGCTTCGAAATTGAGGTCAGGAAAGGCCGGCACCGAGAACACAGCCTTCTGCCCTATGGCAACTCTTCCAATGTCGGCTTCGTCAACATTTGTGTGGACCTGCATACGAGTGAGGTCTTCCGCTATCTTGAAGAGCACGGGAGTTTGAAAGCTGGCCGTAACCGTCTGCCCCACATCGCCTGTTCGGGAAGTAACAATACCGCTCACGGGAGCAACGATTCGTGCATATTTCAACTCCAGCTCTGCTTCATTGAGCCTTGCTTCCAACTGGGCCACACGGGCTTTGTCCACATATACCTGAGCTTCTGCCGCATCAGCCTTGGTCTTGGCGGTATCGTACTCGCTTTGACTAATGGAGTTCTTTTCTATAAGCCCCTCTTTACGACGCAAGGTCCTCAATTCATCCGATAATGTCACTTCCGCTTTTATAAGGTTTGCCTTCGCTGCCTCGACGTCAGCCCGAGCATGCTGGGCCTTTGCCTGAAAACGGTCGGGATCGATGAGCGCGATGAGTTGATCTCTTTTCACCTCGGATTCGAAGTCTGCATAGAGTTCTTTGATGGTGCCCGACACCTGAGTGCCCACGAGCACTTCAACAAGGGGCCGTAATGTTCCGGTAGAAGATATTTCGGCTTTGAGAGTTCCTTTTTCCACCGGAACCGTAATATATTTTACCTTGGGCGCCTCCTCGGAGCCCCAATTCAACCAGAAATATGCCAGGACAGCACCCAGGGCCAACGTGATCAATATAATGATTACCTTCTTCAAGAACCAATGCTCCCATTGTCCGCACTGACGGACGCATCCGTCTGCCATGTCTATGACATAATAGTCCTATACCCTGTGATACGATAAACGGAGCCAAGATGCCAATGCAACCGTATCCCACGCACACTAATTATAGGCATGATCTTAGTTCGTGGTGATCAATTTGTGCGGTTGAAATGATTCGTCCCCCTCTATTTTCCCGTCCCGAATCAATATTCGTCGATCCGTGAGGGCGCCTATGTCTCTATCATGAGTAACCAAGACAAACGTGATCTGTCTTTCTTGGTTTAGTTTTCTGAATATGTCTATGATTTCGGCGCTGGTACGGGTATCGAGATTTCCGGTGGGTTCATCTGCCAATATGATGTCAGGATTATTCACCAGGGCACGGGCTATTGCAACCCTCTGCTGCTGACCACCGGACAGTTGAGACGGCAAGTGCTCGATTCTGTCGCCGAGCCCGACGAGGCGCAACGCCTCTTCCGCGTTTGTGCGGCGACTTTTTTTGACGGAGTGACCATAAATGAGAGGCAGCTCCACATTACGGACGGCGCTGATTCGCGGCAATAGATTAAAGCCCTGAAAAACAAAGCCGATCTTTTGGCTCCTCACCTCCGCCCGCTGATCACGGCCCAATTTTGATACGTCTTTTCCATCGAGCAGGTATTCACCAGACGTGGGAGCGTCAAGACAACCCAACAAGTTCATGAGAGTTGATTTGCCTGAGCCCGAGGGCCCCATGATGGCAAGAAATTCTCCCGTGTTTATGACGAGATTGATATCTATGAGCGCGTCAACCTCAACCGTTCCGGTCTTGTATACCTTTCCGAGGTTAATCATTTCAATGAGAGCCATTTTTAGGATTGCCCGTAGAAGATCTTATGGAAATATGAGTATTGTTGTGTCCATAAAGACGCCTTCGTGAGAAGAGCTTTCTAGTTATCCTCTACAATTCTGTCGCAATCAGACACGAGGCGGCCTAAGCATCTTAAAGTCGGTCATGTGTGTTGTTAGGATACTTACACTTTCAGGACCTCTAAGGAGGTTCTTGCATTGTCATCCCCGAATCGATCCGGGATACAACAAATGAAACCAATAAACCTCGATTCCGCAAGTACTTTCCAGAACGATCATAAAATGCTTTGGCTTTCATTCCTCTGGGTATCAAGCATGCCGGTATTGAAAAACCGGATGACCGAGACCAAAAGGAGGTTTTGTTTTTTATTGGGGGATTTTGGTTTCCAGAGCTATTTTCAATTTTTCTTTGAGTTCTGTGAGATCCGAACTCTTGACTACGTAATAGTCAGCCGCGACTGCCTTGAGGTCTACCTTGAAGCTGGAATACGCCGAGTTGAGTATGACGGGGAGGTCGTAGTACTTTTTCCTAAGCTGTTGAAGCAAGTCTAACCCGCTATACTCTCTCATTTTGATGTCCAGCACTATGCAGTCCGGTCTTTCTTTGTCAACAGTTTCAAGTAGGTCCTTCCCATCATGCAGAGTTATGACGTCGTAACCTTCGTCCTGCAATTCCATAGAGTAAAGCATTCGGATGCCTTCTTCGTCGTCCACTATGAGAATTTTTGCCATTTTCAGGCTCCTTTAAGATCTGGTGTGACCATGAGTTTGACGAAAGCCCCTCTTGAGATCAGCCTCTTCTTGGAAACGTGTCTCGGTAGGCGGCTATTTCTTGCGAATGGATCGTGGACACGTTCCCCTGGGACTTCACGATTCATATGTCGCGTTCGGCTACCGTGATGCCCATCGTTCAAGCAAGTACGGCTTGGCCTTCTCAAATTGAAGACACTGATCTTCTATGAGTTCCTCCACCTGTTGGGTGTTCATCGTCTCAGTATCCAGTACGAAGGACAATGTCTTGGCATAATAAAGTGGTATCAACGAAGTGATCAGGGACTCTCTTGGCACCTGTTCGTTCCTGTAGGCCGTGGCAAAATCGAAGAGGATTCGAGCCCAGAGATTGGTGGGAAATTCGAAATCCGCATCGGAAAGCCCGGCTACTTCCTCCAGCTTGTTGAAGTTTGGTTCGGCAACGCATTCCTTGTATAGATCCCAGTGAGCCTGGAATCCTGACCTGATTTCCACAGCAAGATCGTGGGTATCCACGGTCACTGGGGCAGGAACATCCACTTCGCCGACCCCAAACCCGAATACGGCAGTGGGCCGACTCCACTTTACCTCTTTCCAGTAGCTCTCGAAGTTACCCATGAGATCAAAAAGCGTACCGACAACGTCGTGGAACATTTGTGCCACATCAGCAGTCAGGTCTCGTATTCTGTGGACCTTGGCCTTGCCCATGAATGACTGAATGACGGCCCCGGGATT
>JAUPKT010000390.1 GCA_030837305.1 Thermodesulfobacteriota bacterium | reverse complement strand
TCCTGAAGAATACGGTGGCATGGGAGCAGATTTTCTTTATTCAGTCATCATGTCCGAGGAGCTTATTCGTACGAGTCACGCCGGTCTTGCCGCCCCTTTGCACAGTGATGTTGTCGTGCCGTACATCACGGCGTATGGCTCGGAGGAACAAAAACGTAAATATTTGCCCGGATGTGTTTCTGGAGAGATCATTACAGCCGTTGCCATGACAGAACCCAACACCGGCAGTGATTTGGCGGCTATGCGGACGTCGGCGCGAGAAGATGGGGATCATGTCATCATTAACGGCCAAAAAACATTTATCAGTAATGGAATTAATTGTGATTTGTTGGTACTCGCCACGCGTGATCCAAACGAGCCGGAGCCTCACCGAGCCCTGAGTCTTTATCTCGTAGAAGCTGGCACTCCTGGTTTCGAGAAGGGGAGAAACCTCAAAAAAATAGGATGGCACAGCCAGGACACTGCCGAGTTGTTTTTCAACGATTGTAGGATACCAAAGGGAAACAGATTGGGCGAGAAGGGCGCCGGCTTTTTCATGCTGATGCAAAAACTTCAGCAAGAACGCATCATGGTGTGTATCTCCGCCGTGGCCGCTGCAGAGTATCTTCTTGAAAAGACCATCAAATATTGTCAGGAGCGCACTGCGTTCGGAAAACCCATTTCAAAATTTCAGCACTCTCAATTCAAGCTCGTTGAAATGGCCATGGAGACCAGACTGGGAAGGACGTTTGTCGATAAACTTGTCGCAGATCACATGGAAGGAAGAAACATCGTCATTGACGTATCCATGGCAAAGTATTGGACAACAGAGATGGCCATGCGTGTGGCTGACGGATGTTTACAGCTTCATGGCGGCTATGGTTATTGTGAAGAGTATCCCATAGCCCGTGCCTGGCGAGATATACGTGTCATGCAAATCTTTGCCGGAACCAATGAGATCATGAAGGGTATCGCCGCCAAATTCATGGGGTTGTAGATCTTTTTCAGCAGTTTTGTGGATGCGGGGAAAGACCATGAGCAGCTATGATCAGAGGCCTTGGGTAGCGGCTTACGATTCTGGAGTGTTTGCTGATATTGAGATACCTGATACCTCCCTATTGGAGCGCTTTAAAGAAATAGTCGGCTCTTATCCACAGAAGCCGGCTACTTTCTTTTATGGGGAAAAGATAAATTACGAACAACTCTTGGTCTTGTCCACCAAGTTTGCGTCTGCCCTGCAAAAAGCCGGATGCAATCAGGGTGATGTCGTAGGGATCAATCTGCCCAATTTGCCGCAATATTTAATAGCTCAGATGGGGATCATGATTGCAGGATGTGTTGCCTCGGGAATGTCCCCTCTCCTTACCCCTCCGGAAATCGTGTACCAACTGAATGATTGCAGAGCAAAGGCCTTGGTAACCCTCGATGCAATTCTTGAGCATCGTTTAGTTAAGGTCATAGATACTTTGCCGGATTTAAAAATTGTTGTGGTTACGGGGATTCTCGATTTCCTGTCCTGGCCAAAGAGAGTTCTTGGAAAGATTCTGAAAAAGGTGCCGACGGGTAGAATTCAGCCATTGGCTCACAAAACAGTTCTTGATTTCAAATCATTTTTATCGACCGGTTCGTCGCACATAGATGAAATAGATGTGAAACCCGGTGACCTCTGCCTCTTACAATACACCGGGGGGACCACCGGCATGCCAAAAGGTACCATGCTTACCCACGGAAACTTATCCGCCAATCTGGCTCAGATTGATCATTGGGTGAAACCGGATTACGGGCAAGAGGTTTGTCTTTCAGGATTTCCGTTGTTCCATCTGGCTGGTTTGGCTCTGTCTCTTGCATCGGTATTCATGGGAGCTGCGCAAATTCTTATCCCCAATCCCAGAGACACAAAGCATATTGCTAAGGAGATCGCGAAATATCAACCCACCATGTTGGTGAACGTACCGTCATTGTATATGATGCTCCATGAGGAACCCCTTTTCAGGAGGATCACGTTCTCGCGCCTCAGTTTTGCGTTATCCGGGGCCTCCCCCTTTCCAGAGGAGTCCATTAAGGAGATAGAGGCAATCATAGGCCATAATCGGGTGCTTGAAGTATATGGGATGACTGAAGCGAGCCCCATTATTACAATGAATCCTAGAAGGGGTAAGAAAAAGCCGGGAACAGTCGGAGTGCCGGTTTCCAGTACTCGAGTTAGGGTCGTGGATTTGGAGACCGGGACTCAGCAAGTGCCGATAGGCCAAGAAGGTGAGTTGATCGTCTGCGGTCCCCAAGTCATGAAAGGATATTACAACAAGCCTGAGGAGACCGATTTTGCTTTGAGAATTCATGATGGAGAGATGTGGCTTCACACAGGCGATGTGGTACGGATGGACGATGAGGGTTACGTGACGATTGTAGACAGATTGAAGGACATGCTTAATGTCGGAGGATTCAAAGTATTCTCCCGGGAAGTCGAGGAAAAGCTCTATTCCCATCCCGCCATAGAATTTTGCGCCATCATAGGCATTCCCAACCTCAAGAGACCGGGATCGGAAATCGTGAAACTTGTGGTTCAACCCTCTGGCGAGTACAATAAGACGAATCATGATCAGCTAAGAGAGTCGATCATTGAATTTGCCAAGGACAACTTGGCTCCTTACAAGGTGCCGAAAATCATCGAGTTCGTGCAAAACCTGCCGTTGACTCCCGTCGGAAAGGTTGACAAGAAAGCCCTCAGAAAATGATTCTTTCCGTAAAAATTATTGTTTAGACTCGTTTGTCGGGGTTTCGTGACAGGTGTAGGTATCGTCATGGTTCATGTCGAACAAGTGGGGCAGGTTTGGAAATTTCGTATGGCCCGGTCGGTTGCCGGACGTCCCCTTTATTTCACATCGGCTTACTGGGTGGATGGTCTTCTCATCGACACGGGTTGTGCGCATACCGCTGACGAGTTCCTTGGGGTCATGAAGGATTTCCCGGTGAAGTTGATTGTTAATACCCACAGTCACGAGGACCACATAGGCGCCAACGCTGTTTTGTCTTCGTATTACCATTGCCCTATAATGGTTCATGAAAGCGGGATACAGGCGTTGGCTTCGACGCATAACGCGAGGCTGAAACCGTATCAGCATGTGATGTGGGGTCGTCCAAGTCAGTCAAGAGCGCTACCTGTCCCTGAGGTAGTCGAGACAGATCATCATCAGTTTCGGATTTTGTACACACCCGGCCACTGCAGTGACCACATCTGTCTCTTGGAAGCAAATCTTGGTTGGCTTTTCTGTGGCGATGCGTTTTTAGGGGGCAGGGATCGGGCCTTGAGGAGGGATTACAATATCTGGCAGATCATTTCTTCCTTGAAATTTCTTGTCGGTTTCGGTCCTCGCGTGCTGTTCCCGGGAAGCGGCACTGTAAAAGAGGGCGCTGAACAAGAACTTTATTTAAAGATAGCCTACTTAGAGGACATGGGACACAGGGCGCTGGAATATGCACGCGTTGGGTGGTCACGAAGGCGTATAGCGAGGAAACTATTTGGAAGAGAAATGACCATCAATTACATCACTCTTGGTCATTTTAGCGGAAAAAATCTTGTCCGGTCTTTTTTGGATGATTACAGTTTTGGCGAAACATAGATTACAATTGTTTTTAGTGATGTTCGGGTCAAGATAGGTTTTCTTGGCCATGGGAAGACAAATCTATTCGGAGAAACGAGAGAATGGGAATTGTAGATCTGATAGGAAACACCCCCCTGGTGAGAATTTCGCATCCTGACGCATCCAATGGGGTGCGACTACTAGGCAAGTTGGAGGGCAATAATCCCGGGGGGTCGGTCAAGGATCGAGTTGCTCTCTACATGATTCAGAAGGCAGAAGAACAAGGCCTTCTCACTTCGAACAAGATCATTCTTGAACCCACTTCTGGAAACACCGGCATTGGACTGTCCATGGTGGCTGCCGTCAGGGGATATCGATGTCTTCTGACTCTCCCTGAGTGCGTTAGTCTTGAAAGGCGAAATACCTTGAAGGCTTTTGGGGCGGAACTCGAGATCACTCCCGGCTGTGAACAGACTGACGGAGCGATCCGGAAGGCACACCGGATATATGATGAAAACCCTGACAAATATTTCATGCCGAACCAATTCAGAAACATCAATAACGTGGAAGCCCATTACATGGGAACGGGAAAAGAGATTCTGGAGCAGACTAACGGGGAAATAGATGCATTTGTGGCGGGCATGGGTACTACGGGAACTCTCATGGGGGTCTCAAAGAGACTGAAAGAGCATAATCCGGATATCAAAATTATAGGCGTGGAGCCTGTTGAGGGGCACACCATACAGGGCCTTAAGAACATGAATGAGGCCATAGTTCCCGAAATCTACGATCCAAAACGCATAGACTTGATTGTACAGGTGAATGACGACCAAGCCTATGATACGTGCCGCTGGCTGGCACTCACACAAGGCATATTTGTGGGGATGAGTTCAGGCGCGGCTGTCTATGGTGCCATTCAGGTGGCTCGAGATTTGTCGAAGGGGACTGTGGTGTGTATTCTTCCGGATAGGGGGGATCGTTATTTGAGTACGACTCTGTTCAAATCTATTTGTGCGAAATGTCCCCCTTGAGAAATTTACAGGGGTGCTCTTAGAAGAATTCGTAGCATTCTCCCGGCGGGATTCTGGAATGGTCAAAGAGAAAGACCCTTGATCCATTGTGGTCCGGTAGAGCGAATTTTACCGTGTTTTTTTTGCCGTGCTCAAGAAACCCACCTGCATTCATCAACTCGAAAGCCACAAGACGACCTTGAGCGTAGATCGGTTTTGCGTCAAGCACGTTGCCGTTTAGGGTCCACACAGGTCTTGGAATAAAAAATGAGTACACGGGAAAATTGCCGATTACTTCAAGGGAAGGCACTATCGGCCCACTTGTGCTCTTGCAGATCTTGACACTGTTAATCTTCCATCTTCCCGTTGAATTGGAGGCATCAGCAGGGAGACAAACTGATGGTATTGACAAGATTGCCATGAGTGTTATCGCTAATGTTACGCGATACAAGTTTGCAATCATGTATAATTCCCTGAAGGGCTGAACGCGATCGCATGATGTAATGCCTGCGATTAGGCTCTTAAATGTCGGCCCGGTGGATCTTAGCAAAACAGCCCCGATGCCCACGAGGGCTAGAAAATTGTTCATTATATAACTGAAATATGTTGAAAATACAAGCAGAGAAATCGGATAGTGTTGACGAGGTTAGGTAAATAAACTAGAATCCAGGCGATTGTTTTCTCGTCAAGGAGGCTCGTTATGACCATAAGATTGGCTATCAACGGATTCGGTCGCATAGGCCGCACCGTAATGAGGAATGCTCTTGGCAATCCTCACGTGGAAGTCGTGGCTATCAATGATCGAATGGATTCGAAATTGATGGCTTTCTTATTCAAGCACGACTCCGTACACGGCACCTATCCTGGTACCGTGACGTATGGAACAGATTTCCTGAATGTCGACGGCAAAGAAGTGCGCGCTCTGAGAATAACCGACGATCTCCTGAATTTACCCTGGGCTGATTTGAAAGTAGATGTGGTTCTCGAATGCACAGGGATTTTTCGAGACAAAGAAAGAGCCGGTAAGCATCTTACGGCAGGGGCAAAGAAAGTTATTATTTCGGCCCCCGGCAAGAAGGTTGACGGCACGTTTGTTTTGGGTGTCAATGAAGGTTCCTACGATCCTCTCTCTCACCATATCATCTCAAACGCATCCTGCACCACAAATTGTCTGGCTCCTGTGGCCAAGGTTCTTTTTGACGAATTTGGCATTGAAAAGGGACTCATGACGACGATCCATTCCTACACCATGGATCAAAGTCTCCTGGATACTGTTCATAATGATTTTCGAAGGGCGCGAGCGGCTGCCATGAACATGATTCCCACCACTACCGGAGCAGCTTCTGCCGTTGGCATAGTCATTCCTGAATTGGCGGGCAAGCTTGATGGACTTGCCATCCGAATTCCAACACCCAACGTGTCACTCGTCGATCTGACCGCTACTCTAAAGACGGATGCTACGGTGGATGACGTAAACGTTGCCATGAAAAAGGCTGCTGAAGGAAGGATGAAGGGCATCTTGGCTTATATTGACGAACCTCTCGTCAGCGTGGATTTTGTCAATAGCACGTACTCTTCGTTATTTGATTCTCTCAGCACATTCTCCATCGCGGGGAACATGGTAATGGTTCTTTCCTGGTATGATAACGTGTCAGGTTATTCAGCACGAATGGTTGATCTTGCCGTTTTCATAGGAGAGCGAATCGTCTAACTTGTTCATGGGATAGTGTGAGCCTCGACACAATTTTACTGAGATAGCCG
>JAUPKT010000389.1 GCA_030837305.1 Thermodesulfobacteriota bacterium | reverse complement strand
GAAAGACCCTCTACGTTTCGTTCGGCCTCTCCGGGGACATGGGCAAAGATTTTTCCTCCTTCCGCAATTTCCTTGATGGCCTGGTCAAAGGACACGACGATCCACTTGTTTTCGCCCCGCTTGCCTGCTCTCTTGAGAACCTTGCGAATCCTGTATGGATCGTAGGCCGTTTGCAGCCCCGACTGCCCCTTGGGGCAAATGGAACCATCGATTACCGATGCAGTATCCACCCCCGTAGCATAAGGAATATGGGGAAGCATGGTCCACGGATTGTACGGATTACCATCGATCTTCACAACGACGCCATCCTGCAATTTTGCAGAGATGCCGCAACCGGTGTTGCACTGCAAGCAGGCTGAATAAATCTTATTGGAAGCTTTAGAGAGTTCGTATGGGGCGTCGATCCTGGCACTATTCATGATCGACGATACCTTCTTGTCTTGAGCCGCAGACGCAACCTCAGATCCAAGGGCTATTCCAGCTCCTAACATGGCGCCACCCGCCAGAAATTCCCTTCGAGACGATTTCCTATGCTTCTTGTTTTCGGTCATGTCATTCCTCGCTTACGTGTCTAAATACGGGATTCTAAAACTTGGTTGAGTTTGAGACCGACGTAGAAAACGGTCATGCCCAAAGCTACCATCAGCAGAGCCACGAGATACTCCATGGGCGTGATGGTATACGAGTACGAAAGCCTCGGGTCTTGGAATGCCTGAGCTATGCCCGTGATCTGCCCGATCACCTGTCCTGGAACGAGGATACAAAGTCTCGCAGCCGCGAAACCAATGATGGCGAGGACGGCCGCAAGAACCCATGCACCACGACTGTTGGATGCAAGCAGTACGAATGGAAGAACAACCCCCATCCCAACATGTATTATCCAAAAAACAAACCAGTAGCCGCCAAAGAGGAGATATTGAATGTTCGGCGAATATACCCCAGGATTCCAAAAGGCTATGGAGAACTCGGCAAACTCAAACACGATGTAAATCAAGAGGCCTATCAGTGTGACCGAGCGCAAGACATTAAGAGCCGAACCTGCATCGGCTGATTGTTCTTGCACAGAAACATTCCCGGCGGTGGCTGCCCTCACGAAGAGTAGCGCAGCCGCACCCAGAGTTATGGCAGATACAAAAAACAGCATCGACAGCAACGGACTCCTCCAGAACTCGTTTGTGCGGACAGCTTCGAAGAAAACCCCGCTCTGACTAGGAAAAAGTATCGAAAAAAACATGCCAAAAGTCAGCAGGGGTTTGAGCCAGACCGTCTCCTTCCTGAACGTCAAAAGCCAGCACAGCACGGCGACAACCAAGAAAATGTTGTACATCCATGCGTTGAACGCCATCATGCTCGTGAAGGAAGGATAAATGAGGATGTTGAGAAGCCGATCCATGCGACCTAGGTCAAGCCACACCCCGAGAAAAGCCGGGATCAGGCCGGCAAAACTTAACACGATGGCGGTTCTCAACTCAGATGCCTGGGAAAAACCCTTCACGCCGAAGAGAAAGCCGAGACTTCCCAGGATGAAGGCGCCTCCCGAAATCCCTACACCAACGAAATACACTCCGATCCACAGGCCCCACGGAACGTAGGATCCATAGCCGGCGAGATTGTGCCCGTCTGTCATGCGAAGATATATGCCGGCGAGGCCGGCAGGGATAAAGAGGATCCACAGTATCCATAGTACTCTTGTCCACCCGGTCGACACGACAGGAATCTGGGAACTCCCGCCCGATGAATTTCTCGCTTGATCCATGATCATCCTCCCTTTCCCTAAACGATGTAGTAGCAATTGGGCTTGTTGTCCCAATGCGGCAGGAGTGTCTGAACGTTGTGTCTGGTCGCCAGCTCAGTCACCAGGCTCTCCGGGTCCCTCATGTCACCAAAATACGTAGCTCTACCGATGCATGTGGTCACACAAATGGGAAGGAGCCCCTGGTCCAGCCTATGGAGGCAAAAGTGGCATTTGCGCGCATTTCCTGCAGGAGACCCGTGATCCTTTCGGACCCATTGTTTGCCATACTCGTTGCTGGGCAAGCCTTCCCACGGTGCGGGGCTTCCAGAGATTGAACCACCAGACCCCTGTGCAGCTCCTTGCGCTTCCCCTGTAGTGTAATATCGACCAAAATCGCTGGTTCGAGCTGCATAAGGACAGGCATTCAAGCAATACCGGCACCCTATGCATTTGTCGTAATCAATCACCACCACTCCGTCGGGTCGTTTCCACGTCGCATGCACTGGGCACACTGGAACACATGATGGGTGCTCACACTGCATGCAAGGTCTCGGAAGAAAATGAATGGCCACGTTCGGATATTCGCCCACCTCTCTCTGCACAACCGGACGATAGACCACTCCGGGAGGCAGTTTGTTCTCGGCGACGCATCCTATGGTACATGCCTGACATCCCACGCATTTCCGCAAGTCAATGACCATTGCCCACCTGCGCTGTTCCATGGGCTTGGACATGGCCCTGGCCAACTCCCGCTGCATTCGTATGTGATCATCCTCATTGGCCTGCAGCTTCTGGCCATCCAGCGCCGTGATCTTTCTTACACTACTCTCTCCCGTGGACTCCTTTGGCTCGGCAGGCATCCGATCCTTCACAATCACTGCCGCGGCAGCCG
>JAUPKT010000388.1 GCA_030837305.1 Thermodesulfobacteriota bacterium | reverse complement strand
GGGGGCTCGTGAATGGGAATAACGTTTAACCTGTAGTAGAGATCCTCTCGAAATTTTCCTTCACGAACCATCTGCTTGAGATCCATATTCGTGGCTGCAATGATTCGTACGTCAACGGAAGTGAGCTGAGTACCTCCTACGCGAGTGAATGATTTTTCCTCAATCACTTGAAGCAATTTTACCTGCATTGCCGGGGTAAGATCTCCTATTTCATCGAGAAAAACCGTACCTTTATGGGCCGCTTCGATGAGGCCGGCTTTGCCTTCCGGAGATGCTCCTGTGAATGCCCCCTTCCTGTATCCGAAGAGTTCGCTTTCCATGAGCGGTTCCGGTATGGCACCGCAGTTGATTTTGACGAGGGGATTCTCTTTGCGAGGGCTCATAAGGTGAATGATTCTCGCCAACATGCTCTTGCCCACTCCCGACTCTCCGTTGAGCAGGACTGAGGTGTCCACACCAGAAACCTTGATGGCTTTTTGAACCACCTGCATCATCGCGCTGCTCTTGACGACCATGTCTTGGAGTGCATGTTCGTATTTCTGGTGCTCAAGAAGCGACTGATAATAGAGAGAGCTGATCCTCCTACTCTCTTCCAGTTCAGACCTTAACCGGTTTAGCAGAGTGATGTCGGTGACCGTGGTTACCACCAGCACGATGTTCCCGTTTTCATCGAAAACCGGTGTTCCGGTTACCATGACCTGTTTGTTGCCTTTCACGGTTTGCATCAGCGTCAATTGGTGTCCCTTTTCCAAGACAGCCAAGGTCACGGAGTGGTCAAAGACTTTTTCCTGGACCAAGTCCCTCATGTTTCGCCCGATGACATCTTGTCTTAAAAGACCTGTGATTCTCTCATACGCAGAATTTACCCGTATGGTGGTGGCATTCCCGTCAGTGATATAAAAACCGTCGTAAGAGGATTCGAAGATTGCTTCGAGCTGACGGTGCAGCTCCTGGTATCCCTGAAGCTCGGATATGATCTTTTCGTATTCCGATATGTCTTGAAAGATGCTCACCACACCGAGAATCTGGTCTGCCACAACAATTGGGTTGCGATTTGCTATGATCGTGGCTTGTGGGATGACGATGCGTCTTCCTATTTGGGCGCGGCCGCTCTCCAGGATTTCTTTCATATCCGGCCATGTCTCGGGCAGTACCGTAGAAAAATGTCTACCCACTGGGGACCCATGTTTATATCCCAGCATGCGGAGCGCCGATTGATTGTAGAAAACCACGATTCCTTGACGATTAATGATGACTATTCCATTGTTCGAAGAATCCAATATTGCGGCGCACATGGGCGAAATGCTGTTGAGCTGCGATGTCGGTGAGCAGTCCATGGTGATAATCTCCCCTCTATCCGGCAGAAACTGAATCATATCTTATCAGAAGTTTGGTCAAGGCCGTTACAATCTGTTCATGACCAATGAGGTTGCTTCATAGTATCGCTTATGTTATGCTCATATATGGATATATGTTATGGAGTACCATTATGAGAATGACCGTCCATATACCAGACAATCTGGAACCGAAATTGAGAGAGGCCGCACGGAACGAAGGAATTTCCCTATCGGCCCTCACCGCAAAAGTTTTGGAGACCTACATCAAACAAAAGAGAAAAATAGCAGCGGGCAACCGTCTTCTAAGATTGATTAATCGTAATTCCGTGGCACCGGAGGCCTGGGAAGAACTCGACAGGGGCAGGCATGATGATCGGGCTTGATACTGGCTTTTTTCTGGAACTCATGCAAGGGAATAAGGATGCAATGCGCATATGGGAATCCGGTCTCGATGATCAAGCCGAGTTAGCGGTTTGTTCGCTGACATTGTTTGAGATCGAACGGCTTGGACTCAAGGATAAACTCGAGCATTGGGAAGTGGTTCTGGAGGCTATTGAAGCAGTTGCCCTGGTGATCTGGTTGGATCGAGACTCGCTCAACCTTGCGGCTCGCCTGTCGCATGGTCTGGGGATCCCTGCAATTGATTCACTGATCTTGGCGTGTCTCGTTTCACATGGCTGCACCGACATATACACGACTGATGGACATCTTGAGAAATATCAGAGCAACAAGGTGATTGTTCGAAATTTGAGGAAGCCATGAGTCTCTCGCAGTGACTGCGAACCTACATGAATCCTTATTTTTCAATGTGAGAGCATTCGTACATCGTCATTCGCTGTAATTCTTGATCAATTGCCGTCCTGCGAAGAAAAACACAAGCGCATAAGAAATGAGAACAAATAATGATATGACTCCGAGGGTGTCGAGTGATGTCTGACGCATGACGATGTTGGTGTGCGTGAGCGGCAAGACCCAAATAAATGGACGAAAAATCTCCGGGATCTTATCAATGGGAAAGAAGGTGCCGCTGAAGAATGCCATCGGTAGTATAAAAAAATTATTATACGTGGCGGTATCCTCGTGGGTTTTTGTTATCATTCCCGTCACCACACCCACTGAAGCAAACAGGAAACAGTTAATGAGAAGAGTTGCTATGAGAAGAGGAGTGATCGAAAAATACTCGGCGGAAAAAAGACCTACCACGATAATGAGTCCGGCGGAAAAAAGACCTTTTACCATACCGGCCGAGACTTCTCCTACCATGATTGCCGACGGTGATATGGGAGCCTGTACCAAGATCTGGAAGCTCTTAAAGTAAAGTCGATTGAGATTCAGGGCGCTCGCAACCCACGTGTAGGAATTTGTCATGGAGCTTATGGCAATGAGTCCAGGGATCAGGAAACTCAGATAGTCCGTACCATCCATTTGGACTGCGCGCCCCAAACCGAATCCAAACGTTATGAGATATACGATGGGCACTACCATTGCAGAAAACAGATATCCTATCCTGAGAAGTTTTCTTCTAAAGAGAAGCATTTCCCGCAACAGGATTGGGTAGAAATCAAAGAACGTCATTCGATGCGTTCTCCGGTGAGGGTTATAAACACGTCTTCAAGATTCGATCTTCTGATAATGACTTGGCAGTCGATCTTGCGGGCAACCTGATTTGCCTCATCACGCGTCTTGCAAATGTGCTGTAATAATTTCCCCTCATGATCAACAGTTTCGACAATATATTCTCCGACCATTGCTTTGAGTTCATTTGGAGAGCCCAGTGCGATGAGAGATCCCTTGGAGAGGATACCAACTCGGTCGCATAAAGACTCGGCTTCTTCAATGTAGTGGGTTGTAATGACGACCGTCCTGCCCTGCATACGAGTCTTTCTTATGATATCAGCAACTTGCCTTCTAATTTGCGGGTCCAGCCCTACGGACGGTTCATCGAGGAATAGAACCGCAGGATCTGTTAATAGTGCCCGAGCAATAAGAAGTCTGCGCTGCATACCTCCAGAGAACTTCGAAGTCAGGCCATCTCTTCTATCCCAGAGATCTACAAGCTCCAGGCAATATTTAATACTCTGCTCCCTGTTCTTGACCTTGTGGAGCATCGCATAAATGAGGAGGTTCTCATAAGCCGTTAGTTCCCGGTCGAGATTGTTCTCTTGTGGCACTACCCCCATGAGTTTCTTGACTCCCAAAGGGTTTCTCAGCACATCACATTCGCCTATCAATACCTGACCACGGTCTGGTTTGGAAAGAGCTGTCATCAATTTGATGATTGTCGTTTTGCCGGCCCCATTTGGTCCGAGCAACCCGAAGACGCTTCCTTGCTCGATGGCTAGTGAAACATTGTCTACTGCGACAAGGTCTCCATAGCGTTTTGTCACTTCCGAGAGGTTAATCATGCCGCTCCTCCAGGCATGCTCACTGACATAAACGTCTTTTCAGGTCGCCGTTATCCTTAATATTCATGAGAAAAGGCATTTTCTGTTTTGACACAACCATAGAGGCTGTCGTGGGCAGAAGCAATGGGATTGCCGCATCGTGGGCACAATTGGTCGCATGGGCTGAGGCTTACTCGACACTTTCCACAGAATCGGGGGGAATCCACAGGAATGAGAGGCAAAGCTTCGCCGCATCGAGAGCACGTATCTTCCGCCTCCAAGGTATACGCCCCGCAATTGGGACACAAAACTACCGCCCCCTCCCCAATGAACTCGAAGGGAAAATGTTTGGCAACTTCCTTAATCCGACGATTCATAAGCCAGCCCATGAATACCATCAGGGGGATCAGTGTAAGCATTGCCATGCTTGGGTTTAGGGCCACCACAAAATCGTATGCGCCGTGCAGAATTGTTGCCAGGAGAAACCCTTTTGCAATAATTATGAGTTCATCATTTCGCCTAAACCGAGCCAGCCCCATAGAATAACCCCACATGGCGGCAAACATGACGTGGGCCGGTGTTGCATAGATGGTACGAGCCACTAGGATTCCCGGGCCCATGAGAGCAATATGTAAAATATTTTCCATGGACGCAAACCCAAGGGCACACGTCGCAGCATAGAGGATTCCATCTCGAGGCTCCCTAAAGTCCGACCTATAAACGGCAATCCACACAGCGGAAAGCTTAAAAAATTCTTCGATGGGAGCGATGATAAGGAAGCTGGCCTTTGCCGATTCCCAGAGGTCTTCCTGCCTGAGTTCGGCTCCTGTCATAACCTCCACAGCCAAAGCCGGAACAGATGATGCACATCCCCAGAGGAAAACACGTATCATGTTTGAGTAAGCGCCGGGACTACCATTACTCTTAACAGAGAAATAGATGAGCCAGAGCAGTGCCGGTAGTAATCCCAATAGCGAGTAGAGAAAATTCAGCGACGCACCTCGTATTTGACTTCGATGAACGAAACATATAATAGGGATTAGCTGACACGAACGGAAGTCAGCTTCATTTTTTTGTCCCTAGACGCGAGGGATTCTGGCCCTCCAATATTGACATTTCTTCGTTTCGACCGGTCGTACGCAAAAGTTAGGCTTGAGCGGCCTTGGGTATAGCACGGAATTTTGAACAAGGGCAACCGACTTTTCGAACACGCAATTGTTGGAGGAACCTCGATCAGGTGAATAATAGTTGTGGAGGACACGTTCTCAAGATGTTCACTTTCACAGCAGTGCTTCAGATATGACTCCGTGGGGCTTTTGAGTGTCGCAAGTATCAGCCGCAGATATCAGTATGAACGCCTCTCCTGAAGTTCCGGCAGAGATCCGAAACGTTTCGAAACTGTTTCCCGTCACACAAGGGATGTTTGGTCGCAAAGATGCATTTGTACATGCCGTGGACGGAGTCTCCCTTTCCGTACTGAAGGGCGAGACCCTGGGGCTTGTTGGCGAGTCCGGATGTGGTAAATCAACGTTGGGAAGACTGGTCTTGGGCTTGGAAAGACCAACCACCGGCAGTATTTTGTTCGAAGGACAAGATCTTAGCCGCTTGAATTCCAGCGAGATGACGCGAGTCCGGCGTAGGATGCAGATAATCTTTCAAGACCCGTACTCAGCCTTGAACCCTCGCCAGACGGTTCGTCGTATTATCATGGAGCCCCTCAATATTCATCGCGTGGGAACGAGGGGCGAACGGCTCGAAAAGGTGAGACAAT
>JAUPKT010000387.1 GCA_030837305.1 Thermodesulfobacteriota bacterium | reverse complement strand
AGAAATGTGACCTTTTTGTGACCTCATTTTTCTCTTAACACTTCTGTTCAACAAATCACCGTAACAACATTCGCAGGACACTAATTCGTGGATTCTGCAAAATTTGCTTAGTTAATGGTGACAAGTATGGCATGCTGCAACCGAACCTTACAACCAAGAAATTGCGGCAGACCCACTGAACCGTCCAGCAGCCTAAAGGGGCACCATGAAACGTTTCCTGGAAAAGAGTCTGAAAATCTATGAGCATGAAGTCGCTCGATTCACCTGGCTAGCCGTGATTTTCTTCTCGATCTTCTTCGTGACAGCGATCTTCCGCAATTATGTGGATACGGCTTTCCTGAAGCGGTACGGCCCGGACTATATCCCTTGGATGCTCGTTATCAGTGCGATACTGACCATCATCGTCCTTGCGTATGCCGATCGGGTGGCCAAACGCTTTTCGGACACGTACCTCATGATACTCGTGTTCGGGGGATATGCTGCGGCAGCAGTACTCTGTTGGCTGATGGTGAAGTCCAAGTTCACCGTCGTCTACCCCGTTCTGTATCAGCTCATGGGACTGCTCGATGCCATCCAGTTGGTATACTTGTGGAACATAGCGGGTGACCTTTTCGACGCGAGACAGGGCAAGAGGATTTTCCCGCTGGTAACTGCCGCGCAGGTACTGGGGAGCACTGTGGGGAGCTTCCTCACTCGCCCCATCACGTGGTACATTGGTGAGGACGCTGCTCTCTTGGTCTTTGCGATGGTTTTTGTCTTTACTGCGATCTTCATGACGATTACCGCACGAAAGGTGGTGGGGGAGACCAAGCCAAAAAAGGCTATTGTCAAGAAGGAGCCCGCGAAGAAACGCCTAGCCGAGATTCCCGGCATTATGAAAGAGTTCCCGATAATACGCTTCCTCATTATCTGCGGGCTCATCCCGAACGTTCTTCTGCCTATTTTTTCGTACCAGTTCAGCGTCATCGCCACCAACAGTTTCTCTTCGGAACAGGGCCTGATCACGTTTCTCAGCGTTTTCCGGGGCGCTACGACGTTTACGACGTTTCTCATCCTCTTGTTTGCGGGACGAATGTACTCGGCAATGGGATTGCCCAATGCATCCCTCGTTCAGCCGATCAACTTTGCGATCCTCTTTGCAGGCCTGACAGCTTTCTTCAACATCTACGTCGCTGCATATGGACAGTTTACCCTGATTCTCATTCAGAGAGCTATTGCCGGGCCTGTGAACAAGATCCTGTTCAGTGTGATACCCAAGACACTTATAGCGTGGAGTCGAACCTTCATTCGCGGGACGGTGTTGAAAGTCGGCATGCTGGCGGGGGCCTTGCTCATGATTTTTCTCAAGCCTTTCATGGGGCCTCAGGCCTTCGCCTACATAGCGGTCGTGCTCGCAGCTTATTGGGTGTTCGAGACGTTATTGTTCAGGAAAGAGTATAAACGCATTCTCAAACAGGTCATTGCGGAGGACAAGATTGATTTCGACCGAATCGAGGCAGTGAGCACCTTTGATGCAGGCGGAGCCCCTGTGGGGCTGGAGTCCGCCACAGTGGATATGCTTCCGGAAGAGGGAGTTGAAGATGAGCCGAAACGTGCGGTAATGGAGCCTCATGTCGCGTTGAAACTGCTCGATGACCCCAGTGCTGCAGTTCGCACTCAGGCGGCTCTCGCACTAGCGGTGAAACCGGAGATGCGGGCGGCGAGGAAGCTAATTAAGTGTTTGGAAGACCTGGATGACCAAGTTCGCAATGCAGCCATAGAGGCCTTGATTGCATATCCCCCCGCAATCGTTGCGTTCTTGGAAGGTTCGATCCTAGACTCTAGTCCAAGGGCGAAACAAGCAATCCTTGAGATCATACGCTTGTCTCCACAGATCTGCGATTTCGAGATCAATCATCTCTTTGGGCGACAGCTTGAGGAAGCCTACGAAAATCTTATGGTCGTTCGCCGTCTTCAGGGCTTCCAACAGCATGCCGGAATGCAAATGCTCCAGCAGCACCTCCTAGCTAGGAACGAGGAGATCCTTAGTCTGTTTTTCTACGCTCTGTGGGTCTATCACGCAGACATGCGTCTCATGTACCAGGCACTGAAATCGGCGAATGCGTCCGTTGCCATAGAAATGGTGGAGACGTCGCTCAGGGGACAGAATCTTCCGTACCTCCTTCCCCTCATCGATGACATGCCGTTGGACGAAAAAATCGAGAAGGGGAGGAAACATTTCAATCTCGTTACACACGATGAACCTGAGCGCCTCCTGGCCATGCTGACCCATTCGGAGGATCGGGTGACCAGAATGCTCACGGTCTATGCAATGGCGGATCTAGCTGAAAATGCAGCATTCATTCCCATAATCGAATCTCTACTGGAAGACACGGATCCTTTTGTGCGACAGATCGCCGAGTATGCCTCAGCCAGATCCATGGGAAAGGAGCCTCCAATGCCGGAAATCATTGACCTCATCTCCAGACTCAAAGCCTTCACATTGTTCGCCGGGTTAGGAATAAGAGAGCTTCATGCAGTGGCATCCATAGCCAAGCGCGAAACTCTGCAACCGGGAGACATCGTCATCAGGGCTGGCGAGGATAACCCATCCATCTACCTCATACTTTCGGGAAGAATCACGATTTTTTCCGACTACCAGACACCTGAGCAAAAGGAACTGCGGTCCAGCGAGGCAAACGGGTATCTGAACTTCGTGCCCATGTTCAGCAATGAACCTCCCATCAATACCTCGGTGGCAACGGTCCAGACCGAAATCCTCGTGTTGCCTCAGAGCCAGTTCCACGAAATGATGCGGGTGTACCCCCAAATCGGCCTAAACCTTTT
>JAUPKT010000386.1 GCA_030837305.1 Thermodesulfobacteriota bacterium | reverse complement strand
GTTATAAGAGTAAGGTGAGCCATCAAAACTTCCCTGGAAATATAAATCCCCGACGCTTTTAGCCCCGGGGATCTTGGTTTGTCTATGGAGCGCGCTGGTTCAGCGCACTCGCTCCAAAGCTACTTCTTCACGGTTTCTTTGGCGGCTGTAAGGGTGTTCTTCATGAGCATGGCAATGGTCATCGGACCAACCCCTCCGGGAACAGGAGTAATAGCCGCAGCCTTCTCTTTTACTTCATCAAAGGCTACATCACCCACGAGTTTGAACCCTTTCTCCGTTCCAGGGGCATCCACGCGATTAATACCCACGTCTATCACCACTGCCCCTTCCCGCACCATGTCTCCCTTCAGGAATTCCGGAACCCCGATGGCCCCGATAATAATGTCTGCCGCTTGACATCGCTCTTTGAGGTTCTTCGTTCTCGTGTGGCACATGGTCACTGTGGCATTCATGTCGCGCTGATCAAGCATGTTCGAAAGGGGTCGCCCTACAATGTTGCTCCGACCCAGAATCACCACGTCCTTACCTGAAGTTTCGAAGCCGCCTCTCTTGATGAGTTCAATGACTCCAGCAGGTGTGCACGGCAAGAATCGAACTTCTCCTATACTTATGAGACCCACATTGAACGGGTGAAAACAGTCTACATCCTTCTCGGGATATATCGCCCGCAGTATCTTTGTCTCAGGTATATGCTTGGGCAGTGGAAGCTGACATAGAATGCCATGCACCGATTTATCCTTATTGTAGCCCTCGATCACCTCGAGGAGCTGTTCAGTAGTCGTGTCAGCCGGGAGCCTCGTCTCCAGGGACCTTATGCCGATGAACTCGCACGCCTTTTTCTTGTTCAGCACGTACACCTTGGAAGCAGGATCATCGCCCACCAAGATAACTGCCAGGCATGGTTCAAGGCCCTGGGCTTTGAGTTTAACGACTTCCTCTCTCATCTCGTCTTTGAGTTGCTGAGAAACCTCATTTCCACTAATGATCTTTGCCGACATGCAATCCTCCTTTCAAAGGCATTCTATACGGACTCTTCATGACATTGCTCAGGCCATCATGAAGTTTGTGCATTTTCTTCGAGCGCGGCAGCAATTTTTTCGATGGCCGCCAGAATGGCAGGATCTTCAAGGGATGGGGGCCTGTTCTGCAAATCCGCGGCTGCGATTTCCTTGGAATATGGCAATATGCCGATCAACGGTATGCCCTCCAGATTATTTTGAAGAAATTCCTCTTCGGTACTGTCGTGAACCTTGCTGCCCACCGCGACAACCCGTGTTAGTCCGATGTCACTGGTAAGTTGCTTGACCTTGGTTGCCGTTTCAAGGCTTCTTCTCCCCGGCTCCACCACGATCACAAGCCGGTCCACGCCCTGGGCTGTTCCTCTCCCCAGGTGCTCAATCCCAGCCTCCATGTCCATTATGACGACGTCTTTCTGGTACAGTACAAGATGGTTGATCAACGCTTTCAGCAAAACGCTCTCAGGACATATACAGCCTCCGCCCCCCTTCTTGACCGTGCCCATGACCAAGAGTCGCACACCGTCCTTTTCTCTGCTCAACGCATCAGGAAGGTCGTCCACCCGAGGGTTCATTTTGAAGAAACCGCCTACTGTCCCCGGTTTTGTACCCGTGCGCTCATGAATAAGATCCTCCATCTTGGCGATGGGCGTTATGCCTGAAGTATCTATTCCCAGCGCTGAGCCTAGATTCGCATCGGGATCGGCATCCACGGCGAGAACCCGATACCCCCTTCGACCCCAATACCGGGCCAACAGACTGCTCAAAGTCGTCTTTCCAACTCCACCTTTTCCAGATACGGCTATTTTCATTCTTCCTGCTTTCCAAGGAGTTTATTGCTAATTGTAACTCATCCTTTATGCATGCTTCTCCTTGAAGGGAAGTCTATTGACGTGATGCCTTAAGCAACTCCAGGACCGCCATCTGCCCCGCCACCGCCATGTCTTCAGCGCTAAAAAAAAGATTCGCGGTCTCGTCAAACAGTACGCTTGCCTCAGGGGGGAATTCCTCATCACCAGTCCACAGAATACAAGTGACGGGAAGATAAGGGAAATACGCCAACTCAACGGCGGCATCGCCCGTATCGATTATCTTGCCGTTCAGCTTGAGGGCCGCTTTCTTCATGAGTTCCGGAGCATGCCCAAACACTTGCACAAGAATTTCCTTGGTTCTGCGGTTAAAGGCGGGTTCGTAAAAGTGACCCTCTTTGAACTCCCTGAAGTGCTTCAGGGTTCCGGTTGGGAGTCTTCCGTCAGCGTTATTTAAATAGTGCAGCACAAGGATGGCCAGCCAAATCGGAGCCTCGTCGCCTGTTTCCCCTATGGAGAACTTCTTCTGGTTGGGTTCAAAGACTACGTGGCGTTCGAGATACGGAACGATGATCGCCCTATCCAAAAAATCACAGCCTGATCTTGCTGCCACACGCCCGGGATCTTTGCGTTCCAAAATCTCAAGACCTATTCGAAGCGCCTGTTCATAGTTGTCTTGCTTCGGGAGTTCCGGCCGGGATAGATCCTTAATGTTCAGCATCGTTTGCTCTCGATCATATCGTCAGTCGCTTCACCCACGAAACATGGTCAAGCTTTGCCAGAGCATCCATCACTTCCAGTCCCGGCTTAGCATCAGTATTCAAGAACAAGAGAGCCTCGCCTCCCTCGCGCTGACGGGCAAACTGCAGGTGAGAAATGTTAATACCTTTGTCGCCCAGTGTCGCTCCGACTTTGCCGATCACCCCGGGCTTATCCAGCGCATGGACCAGTACCAGTTCTCCGGACAAATCGAACTCCCCTCGGAATGAGCCGTATCTCACCATTCTCGGCTCTGATTTGCCGAAAAGCGTACCCTCCACTACGTGGTCTTTGCGCTCGGTCACCACTTTATACCGGAGCAAGGAAATGAAATTCTCCGATTTTTTCACCTTCGTCTCTGAAACTACTATTCCTCTCTCCTCTGCAACCATCGGAGCGTTTACCTGGTTGACATCTTCCTTCATAATCGGTGTGAGCAGGCCGGTGAGGAACGTTGTCGTGATGGGCTTGAGTTCCATTTCCGATACATCACCGCAATACTGGGCTTCCACGCTCTTGATGCCTGTTTGTATGGTTTGACCGAGAAACAATCCAAGTCTTTCAGCAAGATCCAGATACGGCTTGAGCCTCTCAAGGGCTTCGCCGGAAACCGCGGGTGCATTCACCGCGTTGCGAATCGTTCCATAAAGAAGGTAGTCTCTGATCTGTGCCGCCACCGCCACCGCAACGTTGTCCTGCGCTTCTTGGGTGGAAGCTCCCAAATGTGGTGTGCAAATCACTCGATCCAGCGTTATGAGTCTCGTCAATCCTGGAGGCTCCGTCGAGTACACATCCAGGGCCGCTCCAGCAACTTTGCCGGATTCTATGGCATCTGCAAGGTCCTCCTCATTGACCACCGGTCCTCTTGAACAATTGACGATCCTCACCCCATCTTTCATCTTGGCAATATTTTGAGCATTTATAAGGCCTCGCGTATCGTCGGTGAGAGGAACATGCAAGGTAATGAAATCGGCTTCTGCAAAGACCGTGTCCAGATTCCCCAATCTAATTCCCATTTGCTTTGCCTGATCTTCCGACAGGAAGGGATCATATGCTAAAATAGTCATGCCAAGACCCATGGCTCGATCTGCTACCACTGACCCAATTTTCCCCAAGCCGATAATTCCCAGCGTCTTATTGAAAATCTCCGTCCCCGAAAACTTCTTTTTCTCCCATTTCCCCTGCTTCATGGAGTAATCAGCCTGGGGAATGTTTCGCGCCAACGACATCATCATGGTGACGGCGTGCTCCGCAGTGGTCACCGTATTCCCTCCCGGTGTGTTCATGACCACAATCCCTCTCTTGGAGGCGGCAGGAATATTCACGTTGTCCAGGCCGGTTCCCGCTCGTCCTATGACCTTCAGCTTCTCGGCGACAGCGATGACCTCTTCAGTTACTTTCGTGGCTCCTCTAACGGCCAGCCCGTCATAGTCCCGGATAACCTGTTTCAACTCATCAGGACTCAAGCCAACCTTAACATCGACCTCTATTCCTTCCGCCTCACGAAAGATCTTGACACCTAACTCCGAAAGATTATCCGAAACCAGGACCTTCACGACAACTTCTCCTTTGTTACGCGCGTTTTTCATGCTCGATCGGACCTTCATTACGAATGCCAACCGACTACAACCACTATCGACAATTCGTTTGTGCGCTGTTCGCACAAACCATCGTCCTCGTTCAAATCCTTCTCAGAAACGTTGTTGGATACCGAAATGTTGCAGATGTAACTGATAATTTTTAATTTTTATCAGGAATGGTTGAGCCTGTCAAGAATGCTATTCGGCCAAAACCAACGCCATGAGCGCAATCATGATGGGCAAGATAACCAGTACAGGAATTGGTGGGGCTCCGTGGGTTCGTCTTTGTACTGACGCCTGTGCCTGAGAAATCCCCGACCCGGGTTTGTCTTCGACTATGACTGCCCAGGGAATGTCTTCTTCGTTGATTCCTGTTACTTCGGGCAAGCCGCGCAGCGGCTTGAATTGAACGAGGCTTTCAGTCTGACGGTTTGTACCGACAGTCTTACGCAACAATCCCCAAGGGCTAAGTTTCATGATCCAGACTCTCCGACTGTGTCCGCTGCGGCGGTGCAGAACAGAATTTTGTGCAAAAAATATAAATAAAAAAACCAAATAAGTCAATGAGTAATGCTCTGGTTCAACAGTGATTGCTCAAGACTTGAAGTGTGAGCTATGTGGTGCTAATTTATGACCTCAGCAACATGTCCAGCCCCAATAAGTCAAGGGGGCACCATGAGGCACAACGCTAAACGACGAGGAGGGGTTGGGAGGACCAACCAAGAACTACCTCAGGACTATAGCAGCGTCTCGTCGTTCAGAGGGTTTGGCCGCTTTCTTGGTACTAAGGCCGACTTCCTCGAACTGCGACAAGGATCCACTCATGTTAGTTGCCGGACTCACCGGCGGTATCGCGTCGGGAAAGAGCACAGTCAGCGGAATGTTTGCAGATGAGGGCATTCCGGTCATATGTGCTGATGAACTCGCCCATCAGGCGGTCATGCCGGGCTCCTCAGCGATCCAAGAAATTGCCCGAGTATTTGGCCCCGACGTACTGCACAAAGAAGGCGGTCTAGACCGCGTTGCCATGGCAAGGGTAGTCTTCAGTGACCGGCCAAAACGAAAGCTCTTGGAATCCATCATCCATCCCTGGGTTGCCGAAGAAAAGGACAGACAGTTGAGCGAATATGTCCGTCAAGGCTACACTCTGGCAATAGTTGATGTGCCGCTTCTCTTTGAAGCAAACTGGGAGGACGCTTTCGATGTGGTAGTGCTCGTTTATGTTCCTAGAGAGACTCAAGAAGAGCGGTTGATGGCGAGAGACGCCCTGAATCAGACAACAATGCGTGAGCGACTGGATGCACAGATCTCAATAGAGGAAAAGAAACGACGATCCGACATAATATTGGACAACCACGGCACATTAGACGAAACTCGCGAAAAAGTGAGATCAACTCTCAGACAATTGTTGCGGCTAGCAGAACGGAAGGCAGCAGGGGTAAACGTGAGAGAGGGACTCAGAGACATCAAACAAGCTCGTTGAGTCTCAGCCTCCTGGTTACAAGTAGATCGAGAGATAACCTAATGGAAATTATCATAGGTATAGGAGTCTGGGTTGTTATATTCCTGGTTTGGTACATGCGCACGTACCCGGAAAAAGTAGACAGCTTGAAGTCGAGACTGCGGCCTATTCGATCATCACCACCAAGAAGTCCCCGTCGGAAAGCCGACAAAAAAGATTATCGGGTAGGTAACGAAGCAGATTTCAAGCACTTGGTGGAGACCATAGAAAAGACATCCGCTCATGACAGGTTTCTCGCATCAGATGCGGCATCGATGGTGCTGGCGGTAAAGAAACTCCTGGAAATTGAACCAGCCAGCGGTCAGATTTGGGAAGCATACGTCCTGGATTCTTTGGAGACAGCTCAAATTATTTGCGACGAGTGCAGGATTTCTGTCACGAAAGTGGTAAAAAAAACAGGTGTCAGAATCGAATGTCAGAAATGCAAGAAATGGTTGGCTCTGAAGAATTCAAAAGTCACGATCCTTGATCCCAGTCGCTCGAATGTTGAAGAATGGGAAAAATAGAGCCTCCCAGGTTCTCGCGGGCAAATGAGTCATTTTGCCAATAAGAAAACTTCAGGCCATACCAGTTCCACAGGGCTTAGCTCCGCTAGAGCGCTTCTCAAAAGTTGTGTCGGAATGAGACCGAAATTGAAGATAGTATACCTTGAACCGACTTGTTCACGACGAGGGCACCGTGATGGGCAGAAATCGGCACTGGCTCTTGCCTTGTCATGCCGGACTCGATCCGGCATCCAGAATTCCTGGATTCCCTCTCTCGAGTGAATGACAGACAAAATTATGCGCACAGTTCGCGTTTACTTTCGAGAACGGTTATAAGCATAACAAGCGACTGAGAGTATGTTGCCAGGAAATGCCGAAAACACAGGCCTCTCCCATGAGATCCAAAACAAGCCGCACATAGGCCCCGGGGTCTTCGCCTTTTTCCTTTCCTTGTCTCTTGTGGGCATTTTTGCGACGAGTTTTCTGTCGTACCGTCATGTACTATTGACGGCAGAATACGGATCAGTCCCCGAGTCAACACTCTGTCGCCCCACGGCAACCGTAAACTGCGATGCGGTGCTCCAAACCCAGTTCGCAGTACTCTTTGACTATTTTCCATCGTCTGTTGTTGGTCTCGCAGGTTTTGTCATGCTGTTTTGGTTTGCCTCCAATGGGCTGATGATTCCTCGGTTGAGAAGCAATGCCCTGATCAACATGGTTGTCTATTTGTCCCTGGCTATAGTCTTCAGTGCATACTTCTCCTATCTCATGATCTTTGAAGTGGATTTTGTTTGTACCTGGTGCATTGTGGTCCACGCAGTGAACTTGGTGGCTCTCTGCAGCGCAATATTCATCGCACGGAAAAAAAGAGCTGTCCTTGAATACCCGTCACAGGCCACGGTCTTGGAAAGGACATACCTGGTCATCTCAGCCTTTCTTGCTGGGACCATCGTCATAGTCGGAATCGGCTGGATAGAAAAATCAGTAGGCCTTGTGAACGCCCAAGAAAAATATGAAAAACTGGCAAAGGATCCTCAGGTAGTAAAGGTTATGGTCTTGGCCTCACCCGACTACAAGGTGTCTATTGATGACAAGGATCCCGTGTACGGTTCCCCTCAGGCTCCATATCCCATCATTCTTTTTACCGACCTGCAGTGTCCCGTCTGCTTGAGGCAAGAGATTTTCCTGAGAGCCATGGTTGATCTTAACCCTGAACACCTGCGCTTGGTTCTCAAGAATTATCCTCTTTCTACCAACTGCAACAGGAAGCTGGCCGGAAACCTTCATCCACTGGCATGTGAAGCGGCAACTGCCGCCTATGCTTCATTTCTGTTGGGTGGTGATGGTATCTTTTGGCACTATATCGACCTCATCCTTGCCCACCAAAACAAACTCGACAACAAGCTATG
>JAUPKT010000385.1 GCA_030837305.1 Thermodesulfobacteriota bacterium | reverse complement strand
TCGTGTGCCGGCAGGGAGGGCTTTCTGTCTCGCTGGGCGAGATGTGAGCAATCCCCAACCATCGTCGCACGGCATCATGCTCTTGAAGTGTAGTTTCGGCCCATGGAATCCGCATAAATTCATGTAGAGGTTGACAATGAAATTCAGCTATTACCCGGGATGCACACTGAAAGGTTCTGCACAGGAACTCGATGAATCCTTCAGGAATGTTTGCAACAGGCTTGGTGTAAGCCTTACGGAGATACCGGACTGGACCTGTTGCGGAGCTTCATCAGCTCACATGGTCGACTCGTTCCTCGAATCAGCGCTGCCTGCTCGCGATCTCGTCACTGCCGAGAGGATGGGGAATGATGTCGTAGCGCCATGTGCAGGCTGCCATGTCAGGATGAAGGCGGCATCCAAGAGGATCATGGAGGATGAGGCTTTACGGGATCGGTTTCCCTTCAAGGGCGATATAAAGATAATGTCCGGAATGGACATGCTTTATTTGACTGAGTTGAGGTCCCGGCTCAAGGAAATCCGGGAAAAGTCCTTGGAGGGTTTGCGGGTTGTTCCCTACTACGGATGTTTGGCGGTCAGACCGGTGGAGGTTGTAGAACCTGAGGATCCAGAGAACCCGATGCAGATGGACCGAATTCTTGAGGCCCTAGGAGCCGAGGTTGTCAATTGGCCATACAAGACGGATTGTTGCGGGGGGTCCTTGGCGCTGACCAGAACCGACCTCGTGCTGAAGCTCTCCGGTAAACTCCTGGACATGGCAATGATGGTAAAAGCAGATGCCATCGTGACCTTATGTCCAATGTGCCAGGCGAATTTGGACACCCGGCAGGCCGACCTCTCCAAAGAGACTGGACGGGTTTATCAAATGCCGATTCTGTTTCTCACTGAACTGATGGGTGTTGCCTTCAATGACTCGAAAGCTGCCTCGTGGTTCGACAAACACATGGTGTCCCCGAAAAACGTCTTGGCCGGAAAAGGTTTCATGTAAGGTCAAAGTTCGCAATTAACGGAGTCGTACGGTGGCTGAAAGAGGCATAGGCGCGGTAATGACGGTGGGCGGTGGGATAGGAGGCGTGCAGGCTTCCTTGGATCTTGCCGAATCGGGATTTCGAGTTTACCTGGTCGAGGAGAAGCCGTGCATCGGTGGAGTCATGGCCCAGCTTGATAAAACGTTTCCTACCAATGACTGTTCTGCGTGTATTTTTTCTCCAAAACTCCAGACACTGGCACAAAATCCAAATATCGAAATCGTTGCATACAGCACTATTGAGTCCATAGAGGGATCAGCGGGAGATTTCAGGGTAACAGTGCGCAAGAAGGCCCGTTACGTTGATTTAACCAAGTGCACATCTTGCGGTACCTGTGCAGAAAAATGCCCCACCAAAGTGCCGAACGAATACAATTTCGGACATGACAAACGCAAGGCAATTTATAAGGACTATGCGCAGGGAATACCGTCCGTGTATACCATCGACACCGCTCATTGCCGCTTGTTTCAGGGTAAGAAATGCGGCGTCTGCAAAAAGGTTTGCCCGGCTGGAGCAGTTGATTACGAACAGCAAGACGAGTTGGTCCAGTACAACGTGGGTGCGGTAATACTTGCCCCCGGATATGAGCTTTTCAATACCCGGTTCATTTCCGAGTTCGGGCATGGCCGTATGCCCAATGTCGTCACCAATCTGGAAATGGAGCGGATTCTCAGTGCGTCAGGGCCTTTTGAGGGAGTTGTCCAAAGGCCGTCCGATGGACGCCATCCTCGGAAGATTGCGTGGATTCAGTGCGTGGCTTCCAGGGATAGAAGAAAGGGTATGCCCCATTGCAGCTCAGTATGCTGTATGGCGTCCATCAAAGAAGCGGTGATTGCAAAAGAGCACGATGCCTCAATTGAGCCGACAATTTTCTTCATGGACATCCGAGCTTACGGTAAAGACTTTGACAAGTATTACGAACGGGCCAGGAAAGAGGGCGGAGTGCGCTTTCTTCGGTCCATGGTGAGTCGAATAGTCGAAGATCCCGTGACAAATGATTTAGAGATCACCTATGTGACCGACACCAATCAATTGGTCACCGAGACCTTCGACATGGTGGTTTTGGCGGTAGGGATCAAGCCTTCGGACGCAACGCTCAAGACTGCTGACATACTCGGGGTAGACCTGGAAGAAAACCATTTCTGTCTCACTGACACTTTTTCACCCGTGGCAACTTCCCGTGACGGGATTTTCGTGGCAGGAGCCTTTCAGGCCCCCAAAGACATTCCCCAGACGGTCATGGAGGCGTCGGCCGCTGCAGGAGTCGCCATGCGAATGCTGGCGGACAGCCGGAACACACTCACCATCAAGAAGGAATTGCCGCCGGAAAAAGATGTCACGGGGCAAGATCCCCGCATCGGTGTTTTCGTTTGCAGGTGCGGCATCAATATTGCCTCCACGGTCAACGTCCCGGACGTGACGGAGCGAGTCCGCAGTTTGCCCGGCGTGGTGTACGCGACGGAAAATCTCTTTACCTGTTCGCAAGACGCCCAGGTGCTGATAAAGAACGCGATTTTGGAGAACAATCTAACTCGCGTGATCGTTGCGTCATGCACTCCTCGGACGCATCTTCCTCTGTTTCAAGAGACG
>JAUPKT010000010.1 GCA_030837305.1 Thermodesulfobacteriota bacterium | reverse complement strand
TTCTTCGAAAACGAGATCGATGACTCCCCGCAGGAGCAAGGGTTTCTCAGGGCCTGTACCCGAAGATGTCTGGTCAAGAGTCTGAAAGGGCGTCTCCACGAGGACCCTGCGCGATGCTCGAACTCTCTTCCATATTTCCGATCCCATGACTCTGGTTACTACCTCCATACAATTGGACGTCAGCCCAACGTCCAAACCGTTTTCGGTAAGGGCGCTACGAGCAGCTTTCTCCAAACTCACATAGGGTTCTTTCATCGCAGTCTCCAGGAGGTAGTGGATCACAGTTCCCCATTCCGTTCCACCCTTTTGATGATGGGCAACACCCTGTTCTGAGACAACGTTTCTGGCTTTAACTCCGGTTGACTCAAAGGATCTTTCTCGAACGACTGACCAACGGCGTTGAATCTCTTCTTGAACTCTCTCGACCTCGCCGCACGAGGTGCTCTCCTGAGGAGAAAGGGTCTCTTTTGCCGGGCTGGTGGGAATCCATTCGGGGACGCCTTGCATGCTTGACTCAAAAAATGCCCAAGGATTCTTCGACTTTTTTGTCGGCAGTGAGATGGTGAGCATGTGGCCCGCCCTTGTTGCAGCCACGTAAAGAAATCGCAAGAATTCAGCTTTCTGGAAGGATTTTTCCTGATGAACCAGCTCATTCCAGCCCACTGGTTCTGCAAGGATCGACGGCTTAGCAGACAGGCCGCGTCTCGTGTGCAATGCCGCATAACCCTTCACCTTATCTCTCGATCTGTCTATGTAAATAAGGGGCTCATGGTCGAAACTGCCGGTGGGGTCCGCGAGAAAAACAAACGGGGCCTCGAGACCCTTGGCCTTGTGCAGATTCATGAGTCTCACCGACGAGGCTTTCGAAGCAAGAGCCGGCATGGTGTCATACTCTGCCTCTTTTGTAACCAGAGACTGCAGTGATTTCTGAAAATCATGGAGAGTAATCAGATTAGTCTGAGACACACGAAGCAATTCAATGGCCTTGAAAAGTCCGCCGGCATTCATGTTGCCCGCTGCGGTAAGCCCAGATCGCAGAGCAAGACCTAAGTCGTAAAGGATCTTTTCCAGGGCAGTCGCGGGAGGCATCTTCGCAAGCCAAATTCGGTATCTTTTCAAGCGCGCGAAGGCATTGTCCAGATAATCTCTCAGGGTCTCCGGCAGGTTCGATGGGATGACGGAGTAAAAACAGAACTGCCCGCCGGCCCTCTTGAATTCGTACAATTCGGGATCGCTCACTCCGAACAAAGGACCCCTGAGAACCTCTACCAACCGTACAGGGTTGTGCGGCTCCAACAGAGCAGCAAGGAGGGAGTTGAGAAGTGAGAGTTCAGGAACCTCGTTGAGGGTTGTGCTGCCGGTGACTTCGAAGGGAATGCCTCGATCCTGTAGTGCCTTCGCATAAACCTGGAGGTTCTTGAGACGAGGCGTAATGATCAAGAAATCACTCGGGTTGACATCTCGGGTATTTCCTCCGGCATTCTCAGCAGGCGAATCGCATATCTGCAACTTGCTATCCAATATCTCAGCAATCAAACAGGCAATTGCCTCCGCGTCGTACGAGACAACTTTGTCCACCGTGGAGAAACCTTCCGGAATTCGCACACAACGAACGCCGCAGAGCCTTTCATTCCCCGACGCTGTCTTCACAGGCTGAAGCGCCACATAGTCCGGTGAAGCTTCGCGTGGAAGACACTTGAATGCATCCTCAAACGCACGATTCACCCAGTGTATCAAGGGCTCTAATGCTCTAAAATTCGCCGACAAGGTTACGAGTTTCCCGCCGCTGGATGAGATGATGCTCTTTACATGGTTGTAGGTCACGATGTCGGCACGACGAAATCGATAAATGGACTGCTTTGGATCTCCCACAACAAAAAGCGAACCAGGCACGGGGCGACATTTTTTCCAATCCCTCATCGAAGGATCTTCCGCCGTGAGCAACATGATGACTTCTGCTTGTATCGGATCCGTGTCCTGGAATTCGTCAATCAAGACATGAGTGAAACGATTTCTGAAGTAAGTCCTCACGGAACTGTGATCCTTGAGCATCTTGGCTGTGAACAAGAGAAGATCTTGAAAATTAAGTTTCCCTTTTTTTCTTTTGAGATGCTGATATGTAGTGACTCCGGCAAGGACGACGCTCATGAGCAATTCATACCGATGCTGTCTCCAGATCCTCAAAACGGGCTCCGCAGTTCCCTCAATGAATGTCCTCAGGCGTTCCGTTTCGGACTTGCACTGGGCAACTCCCTCCGGCCACCTTTTGCCCACACCCCTCTTGTTTCTAAACTTGTCCAATATCTCCATGAATTCATCGGTGCGCCTCAAGTTCCTCGATTGCCTGTGCATGAGCACCACAATCTCATAAAGATTCATCAAATCATCTCGGTGAGGACGCACCGGAAAGTGATGAAGCAGCTTTTCCATGTGACGAACATATTCCGTTAATGCCTGTCTGGCCCATTCCAGGTCAGGCAAAGGCACTGGGTCCATCGGCCATTCTTCAATGTCTTGGAAATCACACAACTTAACGTAGGAAGTCTTGAGTTCCTCGATCTCAACCCCAACTCGCTGGAGATCTTGGAGAATTTGATCTTGGCGTTCATAAAGACCCTCTACGTACTCAGTCCAGGCCTCCTGAAGCAGTACCTTGTCTTCCGCGTCGTCAATTTCTTGGAAGCTCAAAGAAATCCCTGCCTCTATAGGGCGTTCCCTGAGAAGATATGCGCAAAAGGAATGAATGGTGCCGATGAAACAACTATCGGACCTCAGGATTGCCTGCCGGATCTTCTCTCGTTCAACCGGACTATGCTGTTCGATTCTGTCCTTCAGTGCAGCACGAAAGCGTAATCGTAATTCTGCCGCTGCCTTTCTGGTGAATGTGACGGCTGCGATTCTTTCCGGGGTGCATCTACCGGTGGCCAGCAAACGTACCATTCTGGCCACCATACTTGTGGTCTTTCCAGTCCCCGCTGCTGCTTCCACCAGCATGGTCTTGTCAAGGTCCTCAAGAATTGCCTTGCGTTGTAAGCCGTCTGATGGTGTAAGCTCGCTTGTCATCTGATGCCTGCGCCCTCTTCGCGTAAGAGACGGAATTTTTCCAACTCTGCATTCCGGCAATTGTTCAGCTTGGACCGGGATTGTGCAGCCACGGTTTCGATGTCGCCACAGATCGTCGCATAGTCACAGAACGTACAATCTTCTTTGCTGTTGTTCGTTGCCGGAAAGGTTCCGTCAGCCATCATGCTGCAAAGTGCGTCGACTATACTTAAGCCGTCATCGACCACGTCGCTTGTTATCATCAGCCTGATGCCGCGGCTTTGACTACCGGGGAAGTAGTATCCAAAACGCGTCACGCGGGCCTCCGGGGAAATCTTTTTCTTCAGGAGTGCCCTTGTCATGGCTATGTATATGGCATGCTGAAGATTGCGACCTTGATGGAACGTATCCGATGTGCGGTAACGGTACGTTCCCCCTGTTTTATAGTCCCAAACGATAAAATCATTCTTCCTGTCACGGCTTTCTTCATCGATGCGATCAACCCGACCACGGATTCTCACAACCCGCCCCGGCGCTATCTCAATCTCCTCCGCTGTTTCTTGATCTATCTCGCTGGGCCGATCCCCCGAAGACAGGCCAATTGAAATCTCGGCAAATCGAGGGGTCACGTTACGGCACGCTATTTCTTCCTCCACCAGGAAAACCCTACAGGCCTGGGACAAGATCCTTTTTTGTCGCTCGAAAAAACTCAGGTTGGGAGGCGGATACAATCTCTTATAACGTTCAACCTGATGGTCCAGAATTCGAAAAAGCCTCGGTGCATCTCGGTCGGCAACGGGCAGGCGTGCCTCTGTCATGAGTTCCACAATGTGGACATGAAACACCTCGTGAAGAAGTCTTCCAATGCCCAAGTGATCCAACCATTGTGAGGTGTCCATCCCCGGTTCGTCCGGTTCTTGGATGCGCAAGATGTATTTGAAGAAATAACTCAGGGGGCACTTGGCCATGGTCTCCAGCATACTGGTGGATAGGACCGGACCAACAAAAGATGTGGGATCCAGCACTCGGGGTGCATAGTCAAGTTTCCCGTCGAAAGCCGTGAACGTGTCACTCGCTCGTGCAGCGCAGGCAATAAAACCCCTTTCAATATGAGGAAAACATTCATGAAGCACGATTCTCGCATCCTCGTTCCCACGATTGATGACCGCTCTCATCAGCCATTCGTCGATGGAACAGCAGCATTTCTCGTCCTGGGGTACGAACGATACCGGCGATGAAAACACTGTGGAAAGCTCAGATGCACCTCTGGAGGAACGCGCACAGATGATTCCTACTGTGGTAAGGATTGCATTACTGGGGAACCTTGGCGAATCATCCCGCAGTGCTTTGCAGGAATAGCTGAGAGTCATCTTCCCGGTCTGTCGAGCGAAGAGTGCCGATAAGTTCTGAATCTCGCGGTATCGGTTTCTGTGGGAAGTTGCCAGAGACGAAGAGATCTTGTGTCTCTCATCATCCAAGAGAAGAGGGTCCCCTGATTTTGTATGCGGGAATCTTTGGTCATCAAGTCCAATGATGAAGATGTTTTGTCTGCCCGAATGCCCTCCTGATGAAAGATGTGATACATGCAGACACCCTGGTTTCGGTCCGCTTCCAAGTATCCGTATCTGACCCGGCATGTCGTCAACCCATTCCGAAATATCGAATGTCACGGAATCGGATTCAGCATTGAGAAGGGAAAGGAGAGATTCTAATTCCTCGAGAATGGCCAGCCTGGCATAGTTGTCAAATTCATTGGTTGATCGCGCCACCTGGGAGATAAAGACCTTAATATTCTGCAAACATTCCCTGGCTGACAAGTATGAGAAGTCTGATATCTCAATGAGACGTTCAAGGAAACTCTGAAGGTTCTCGGACTCTGCCGAAATGGGATGCTCGCGGTCTCGGTAGTCATTTGATGCACCTTGCTCCTCATCGTCCCAATGTGCGAGACTCCTCGACTCAAGGTCATCCTGAGAAACCCAGTGCTGAATTGTCTCCAGATATTTCGCCTTGCCGAGTCCAATATTGACGGAACGCAATACGTGGCCAAGTTCAAGGAAACTCG
>JAUPKT010000384.1 GCA_030837305.1 Thermodesulfobacteriota bacterium | reverse complement strand
TCTACGAATCCCCAATGGAGGGTGGCAGACTTTCCGTTGAGAAGCCCGGTTTCCGCAAGTAAAAACACGCCGGTGCAAATACTGGCAACATGGGCTCCACGATCGTAATGATGGCGTATCCAAGGCACCAGTTCCGGATCCTTATCAAGGATTTCTTCAATATGCGTGGCCGAGGAGATGATGATCAAATCGGTCTGCTGAACATCCTCAATGCTGCAATGGGGCTGGATGTAAATATTATTCACGGATCTGATGGGCTGTCCATCTGCCGAGGCGATTGTTACGTCAAAAAAAGGCGTCTTAGGGGATTGGGTCACACGGTTCCAGAGCCGACCGGCCTGATTCAAAATGTCCATGGGTCCAAAAATGGTGGTTGCCATTGTGTTGTAAGGTGCAAGGATAGTGACCTTCTTCATCGGTTCATCTCGATTACAAGGATTGGTGATATCGCCCATTATAATGTCGATTATGCCACTGTTTTTTCCAGACTCCAATATTTATGATCAGACAAGCTACTCCATCGCAAGCAACAGAGTATTGAGCCTCAAGAGGAGTAGCTCATTCCAATTAGAAGGAGAAAGAGCATGACTGATGGAAGGGTTAAAGAGTCTATAGCTCCCTGCGGCCTTTGTTGCGAAACCTGTTTTGCACATGTGGACGGAGACATACGGAGATACAGCCTGAAACTTAAAGAAAAATTGGGGAATTTCGATATGTATGCCCAACGATTCGAAACGCTTCTGGATGACCCTATTTTTGGCAAATACCCCGCTTTCAAGGAGATGCTGGACTATTTTGCGTCAGAGAATTGCAAGGGGTGTCGAAACGAACAGTGTAAATTGTTCAAGGGCTGTGGCGTGCGTCCGTGTCACCAAGACAAGCAGATCGATTTTTGCTACCAGTGCGACGAGTTTCCCTGCGGGAAAACTAATTTTGATCCTGGCCTGTACAAAGGCTGGGTGATGATAAATGAAAGGATCAGGGAAATGGGCATAGAACACTACTGTGAGGCTGCAAGAAACAGGTCTAGATATCCCTAACGCTTACCAGAACCAATGAGGCCGTGTGGAGAGCCTAACCTCATCCGCTGAGAATCTCATGTACATGGTGTGGAGAATGGGCTTTGAATAACTCTCGAATCACAGCGACACTTCCTTGCAGCCTGAGGCCGCCATGACGTAAGCTCATGTCTACACGTGTGTAAGCATTCAGCCAAGAGTACTGTGTCCAATGTGGTGGGATACATCAAGGGAAAGACTTCCATCTCAGTCGCAAGAACCTTCACATCGAGAAAGCGGAATTTCGCAGGGGAAAATTTCTGGGCTCGAAGGTATTACGTCTCAAGCGTGGGATTGGATGACGAATCTATCAAGCGCTCCATCCGAGATCAAGAGGCCGGAGACGCCCGAGTGGACCGACTCAACATGCTTCATGCAGAGTTGCCCCCTTCAGGGGGCTCATGAACAGACC
This sequence comes from Thermodesulfobacteriota bacterium, assembly GCA_030837305.1. Taxonomy (GTDB): domain Bacteria; phylum Desulfobacterota; class Desulfomonilia; order Desulfomonilales; family Desulfomonilaceae; genus JAUPKT01. The sequence continues at coordinate 2,222 of JAUPKT010000384.1, read as the reverse complement.
CCTTTGAGAGGCCATCAATAATATGCCCCTGGTTTTGCCGGGGGTCATTTAACTAATTATTTCCGAGGCTGTCTTGGCCAACGTATCAGAGTCGAGCTTTACCCCAACCCTGAGAGCTAGTAGACCCTGGGCTCCGGGAAGATCATCCAGTTCCAAGAATTCCAGATCGTCATTGAGATAGCCGCGGTGCTGTAGAAAATTAATGTGATGAGCCATTTCCTCGCGTTCATTCAGACGCGAATAGACGATGGCGATCTTGCCCGGTTGTGTCATACGTTCATTTGTCCCTTTTACGGTAGCCTTGTCGATCCGTGCCCGGATAATCTCATGACCAACATCATATGCACCGTCTACATCGAATCGTTTCTCGTCGAATCGGAACCTTATGGACATAGGCCTGTGATGAACGAGTATGAGGTGAGTAGCCTCCAGAGGCACCTTTAGAGACGGGCTGATATCCTGCGAATGCCACGCAATGCCGCAGGCAACCGTCAGTTGCCAGAGGCGAAGATTTCTTACATAGAGGGCATCAAAAAGTCCGTTCTCGACCATCGATGCCCCCAAGTAAATTATATAATCCAATCCGTCGGTTTGGTGCTTGTTGAAATAATGAGGAAATATAGCCTGTGCCCGGGCTTCTTCCCGATCAAAGTACGCAGCTATTCTCTGGTTGAAAAGAGAAATGCTTTGCTCATAATCTCTCCTCTCTCGGTACACCATGCCCATATTGGCATCCATGGCCATTTCATAGGCCTCGATGCGTTGAGTCACCGTGGTCCCGAAACTTCGAAGCAAGGGGAAAAGAGGTTCCAACTCGTTGCGCAGGAATTTGAGAATAGATGTTTGATCTCCCGTGCTCAATCCGCTGCGGATCCGGTCAAGGTGACCTTGAGTCCGATAAGCGACCTCTCCGAGAATGGGCAGTGACGAATCCTTTTCGGCCGAAAGAGCTATTTCAAGGGCCAGACTAAGATGTTCAACAAGGTCTGACTGGATAGCTCTGTTCCGAGCTTCAGATGACCCCCGAATGTCTGTTGCTCCGTACAGAGCATGAACGTCTTTGAAAACGATAGGCTCCAACTCCTCAGACTTTGCATCTGCTGACGAATCCAGGTGACGCAGCGCTGCCCGACGAAAACACCACTCTACGGATGGATGCACTGCTGTGCATTTTTCCTTGATAACAGCTTCTACATGGTGCTCAAACTCGTCGAGGGATCGCTTGAGGGCCATAGCGAACAACGGACGAATCTGATTTAATACCAAGTCTTCGGCCAGTCCAAAATCATAGGGTTTCGGCGAACCAAGGTCCAGCGTCCCGATAAGTTTCCCCTGAAAAAAAAGTGGAGCAACAATGAAAGACCTGATGCCGAAAGCCAGGAGCTGTTTGTCAACGCTCGTCAGCTCCGGTTCTTCCTTGAGATCTCCCACAATAAATATTCCACCGCTTTTTGTTGCCCTTTCAAATACGGATCCCGAGAACGCGGCCAAAGGCAGGTGCCGGGAATCTGCAAATATGCAGCAGTGTGTCATTTCACAACCATTGTTGAGCATTAGCACCTGTTCATTCTGGATTGCAGCTAAGCCAACAACAATATCTGGACGACCAAGAAGAGTCCTCAGCCTTTCTTGGACCCTTGAAAATCCTTCACGTGAAACGATTGAGCGCTCATCGATAAGATCTCTCCCCAACCCAGAGATGACTTCAGAAACCGTAACATCCACTGCATGTATTGCTGTGAATCCATGAAACTCAAAGCAACCAGGAGGGAAGAATTCTTGGAGAACTTCCGGTTCCCCGATATGCATCATGATCGAGGAAAGTTCACGATCCGTGAAACTGGGCAGGGGACCAACTGCCTTCACCTGCACAAACTGTAAGTCGGGCTTGAACTGGAAGAGCCTCTCAAGGCCAGTCTCGGGATCGATCACTGTCCTGATGAGGTGGTAGTCAAAATCCCGTTCGATGCCGTAACACCTTCTCAGAATCAACAGGACAAGACGGATGAGTCTCGCCCTCACAAATTCTTCCCTCTCCACATGCAGTGTTCCCCGAAAAGATCCGTCTGCATTCAGGAGCAGACGCTGAAACTGGGGAGACACGAAGACAGGCCTCATGGTGAAGGGGACAAGTGCCCCTACGAGCTCCGTATCCCAAGATGCGTGAGGGAAAACAGCGCTCATCAGCGTTCGCAGAAGCTCACGGTGATTGTCTAGTGCTG
>JAUPKT010000383.1 GCA_030837305.1 Thermodesulfobacteriota bacterium | reverse complement strand
TCTTTCCGCACTTTCGCAAATCCAGATAGAGTCTCAAAGAAGATCCCCGTGTCAAACGGTTTGGTCAGGTAGGCACAGCAGCCTGCCTCTCTCGCTCTCGACTCATCGTCCTTCATGGCGTGGGCAGTCAGGGCAACCACGGGGATGTCGGCCGTTGAATCCTTCTGTTTCAGCATTCTCGTCGCTGTCAGCCCATCCATGCCCGGGAGTGATATGTCCATGAGGATCAGAGCCGGAATCTCCTCCTGAGCTAACTTAATGCCCTCTTCTGCGGAGTAGGCTTTGAGCACTCTGTAGCCTCCGACCTCGAGGAAATTTGCGGCAAGCTTCATGTTGGCAAGGTTGTCTTCCACCACGAGTACCGTGGGCCGAGCCGCATCGTCCACATCCGGGACCCAATTCGACGGGCTGGAAGAGACCTGAGCGGTTCCGATTACGTTCGGCCGACTGGTGTCTATTCCCACTTCAACAAAGGGGATGGAAAATCTAAAGATGCTGCCTTTGTTTTCACCCTCGCTCTCAACCCAGATCCGACCTCCGTGGAGTTCAACGAGACGGCGAGACAATGCCAAGCCAAGGCCCGTACCCTCCTCTCGGCGGGCAAAACTTGAATCCACCTGCTCGAATGCCTGAAATATGCGCGACTGATCCTCTGGTCTAATTCCTGTGCCGGTATCGGAAACCGAAATGATAAGGTCGTCTGCCTTCTTCTCAACTTCCAACTTGACGGCGCCTCCACGAGGGGTAAACTTGGTGGCATTTGACAAGAGATTCACGATGATCTGCTTGAGCTTAACTTCATCAGCTCGAATCTTGGTCCCCAGCAACTCATCGGGGATGGTGAGATCCACGGACAGCCCCCTTCTGATAGACCTCTCACGAATCATGGTCAGGCAACCATTGAGGAGTAGCCCCAAATCCACTCCTGTGACCCTCAGCTCCATCTTGCCAGACTCAACCTTTGCCAGATCCAGTATTTCATTAATGAGCCGGAGCAAATGACGACCCGCTCCAGAAACCTCCTTCACGTACTCCGCCTGCTTGTCATTGAGCTTCCCTGCCCACTGATCCCCGAGAAGCTCGGAAAATCCGATTATGGCATTCAACGGGGTTCGGAGTTCATGACTCATGTTGGTGAGAAACTCGCTCTTGGCAGAGCTGGCGGCCTCAGCCTGAATCCTTAGTTTGGAAGCTAATTCCAGAGCCCTTTGGAGTTCTGCTTGGGCCTGCTTACGTTCAGTTATGTCTCGAACCGATGACGCTACCGCCTCTCGCAAATCCGCCTCAACCTGTTGCCTCACAGAAATTTGGTTAGTCAGATTATCGATGAGGTCTTGTCTTTCGAACCGAATGCTCAGGAGTTCTGCGTACAACCTATGGACACTATTCCCCACCTTCAACATTACTATCCCAAACATGAATAGTAATGAGCCTATCGTAACATTGTAGCCGCCTCCAAGGAGGAGAAAGTGGCCGGCAAGAGGCATCAAGATAACAACATTGCTTGTGAGATATTCTCTGGTCGGAGAATAAATTGCCGCCGCTCCGGAGACGATTCCCCCCACAAAGATGATCATGAAGATTTGGAGGTGCAAATCTGTCGGCAAGAGAAAGATCACGGCATAAGTCCAAGCCACTGAGCCTGTCGCGGTAACTGCCCAATGCCATCTACCCCACTTACTGATCTTCTCATCGCTAGGTTGAGATCGGGCAAAGGCTCTAATCAAGACAAAATGGGCGACAAACGTTGAGAAATAAAAGAGAATCCAGGCTATGATTTCCGTCCGAGGTTCGGCAATCAATAAGGCTATTGCCAGCACTATTCCGCCCAGGAGTGCTGAAAAACTTCCCAATAACGACTGAGAATAGATCTGGGTTATTTGTGCGGAACGCAGCCTGTTCTTAGAAGAACCGGAATGAGAATCATGCTCATTACCGATGGGTTCGAGAGCGACCATGATGACTCCCTGCCACGTGCTGCAATGGTCCTGGGTAGGCCACGTGAAGTTTGCTGGCCTCGTGATGACCCGAGATCACTGAAAAGCCACTACAAAGATTGGTTTGCTCCACTGTTCACGCATGCAGTTCTGCAACCCGACATGTCGGCTACCCGGCATACGGCCTTCATTGTCAGAAACCATGCCGGTCTGCGCTTGGGAAGCACGCGAACCCCCTGACGCATTTTACCTTTCACAATCCAGACGGTCAAAGGCCCCATCCGGACAAAGTATAAGGTAAGGGATGTGATTTGGACAAGATCTTTCTGGGTCAGAGAAAATAAGGATCTTGATTTTTTGTCGTCTGAGCGTTAGTCAAGAAAGCAGTGGGCGATAAAGATTTTCACGACGGAAACTTCATAGAGATGGGTCTTGGATGAGTGAAGGATAACAATGCGATGCGGACTCATGACACAATTCACAATTTGTCCGATGGAGAATCGAAGCAAATCCCGGAGGAGGAACCCCCGGTCATATTCCCCATAGACGGAGTCATCGATCTCCACACCTTTTCACCACGTGAAATCGAGCCTCTCGTTAATGACTACTTGGTAGCGTGCAGCGAGGCCGGTATTGATGACATCAGAATCATTCACGGGAAAGGCAAAGGCATTCTTCGGAACCGTGTGTACGCTATTCTCGAGAACCACCCCTTGGTCGAGAGTTTCGTTCAAGCCCCGCTTGAGGCCGGGGGATGGGGTGCCGTGTTGGTGAAGCTGAAACCTGTGTCCCCAGACAACTCCGATGCCTCATCTCGAACAACCGGATAATGGTCCTTCCAAAAAGCGAGCCGCATTGTGGTTCTGCAAACCGGTCCCAGTATGTTTTCTTGCGCAATCTTTGAGGAGAATAAAAGATGCTCGATATCTTAAGCCTGTACAAAGACAAGCTTAGTAAACCATTTGATGCAGTGGCGAGGGTACCCCAAAAAGGGAAAATCTCTTTCGGATTAGGCCCATCAAATCCCGCAGCTCTTCTTGGGGCCTTGGCGCACAGGGTTGGAGCAGGCGATATCGAAGACATCCATCTCTACTATCAGTTGGCGAAAGAAGGAGCCAAGCCGCTCTTTCGGAAAGAATACCTCGATCGCCTGCATTTTCACGCCAATTTCTTGAGTGATGTTGATCGAACGCTCATTCAAGAGGCCGGAACGAGTGCAGCCATCGATTTCCTGCCATGCTACCTGTGGCAGCTCCCACACGTGTTTTCAGAAATCAATCACATGGATGTTTTCATGACCACGGTTTCTCCAATGGACCGGCACGGCTATTTCAGCCTTGGCACAAGCTGCGATTATGCATCCACGGTGGCTCGGGATTGCGACGTGCTCATGGTCGAGGTCAATAGGAACATGCCTCGAGTGTTCGGAGAGAATATCATCCATGTATCCGAGGTTGATTTCATTATTGAGAACCATGTGCCTCTCATTGAACTTGAAGACAGGCCCATTTCGGAAAAAGACAAAGTCATAGGTAATAAGATTGCGGCTATGGTTCCGGATGGCGCTTGCCTCCAGTTCGGTATTGGTGGGATACCGAACGCAGTAGCCAAATCACTCAATGACCACAGGGATTTGGGCATTCACACGGAGATGCTCACCTCGAGTGTCGTAGATCTTTACGAGGCAGGTGCCATAACGAACAAGAGAAAAAACATCCACC
>JAUPKT010000047.1 GCA_030837305.1 Thermodesulfobacteriota bacterium | reverse complement strand
GACTCTTCTCATGCTGCCTTTTGCGACGGTTCTTGAACCCTTTCCAAAATTGGTGAGAGACATTTCTCGTGATCAAGGCAAAGAAGTGACCTTGATCCTAGAAGGTCAAGACGTAGAGATCGACAGGCGGATCTTGGAAGAAATGAAGGATCCGCTCATACACTTGGTGCGAAACTCCCTTGATCACGGGATAGAAAGGCCCGATGTACGCGCACGTCACGGGAAACCGGCTAACGCAAACCTCAAGATTCAAATCTCGCAGCAGAGTTCCAACAGGATAGAAATAGTAGTCTCTGACGACGGAGCAGGCATAGACGTCGAGAAAGTCAAGAAAACGTCTGTTGCGCGCAGAATCCTGACCGAAAAAGAATCACAATCCTTGACGGACGATGAGGCTTTGTCTCTCATATTTCGGTCAGAGGTTTCCACGAGTGACATCATAACGGATTTGTCCGGTCGAGGGCTTGGGCTTGCCATTGTTCAGGAGAAAGTGGACAAGCTTGGCGGCCATGTCTTGGTTCAGTCAACGCCCATGGTGGGAACTTCTTTCTTGATAAGTCTTCCCCTGACACTAGCCACTTTCAGGGGCATACTGGCCGAATGTGGAGAACACTTGTTCGTTATCCCCACATCAAATGTTCAGAGAGTCGTTCGAATAAAGACAGAGACTATCCGAAAGGTTGAAAACAGAGAAACCATAGTGCTGAACGGTCGAGTGCTCCTTTTTGTATGGCTTACCGACGTGTTGGAAATATCGAGGGAGCAATCAGACAGGAATGAAAAAGAACTTTTGTCGGCCGTCATATTAAGTGCAGGCCAACGATCCGTAGCTTTTGGTCTGGACAGGATTGTCAGCGAACAGGAAGTCATCGTCAAGGGCCTTGGAAAGCAGCTCGCAAGGGTGAGGAACATTGCAGGCGCCACGGTTCTGTCCTCGGGAGAGGTCGTGCCGATACTGAACGTTTCGGATCTTGTCAAATCTGCGTTGACAAAATCTAAGAGTTCGTCGCGTGCAGTGCTCAAAGTTCAAGAAACGACAAAGAAGAGTTCGCGCGTTTTGATAGCAGAAGATTCCATAACTTCTAGAACTCTTTTGAAGAATATTTTAGAATCTGCTGGGTACGAGGTGCAGGCGGTAGTTGATGGTTCCGAAGCATGGAATGCCCTGCGAACCCAAAGTTTCGATATTCTCGTCTCCGACGTTCAGATGCCGAAACTGGATGGCTTTGAATTGACCGGGAAAATCCGTTCCGACAAGAAGCTGGCGGAATTGCCTGTTGTGTTGGTGACGTCCCTTGAATCGGTAGAGGATCGTGAAAAGGGTATCGATGCGGGTGCTAGTGCATATATAGTGAAGAGCAGCTTTGACCAGAGCAACCTGCTGGATGTTGTGAGTCGGCTGTTATGAACATTACAGAGTGGCGGATGATAAGAGTACTCATCGTAGACGATTCGGTAGTCGTTCGGGAACTGTTGACGCATATCCTAAACGCTGATCCGGAGATTGAGGTGATCGGAGCCGTCACGAATGGGCAAGAAGCAGTTGATTTCGTGGAGAAGGATCGCCCTGACGTAATCACTATGGACTTAGACATGCCCAAAATGGGGGGCTTCGAAGCGACGAGGAAAATTATGGAAACAAAACCTGTTCCCATAGTCATCCTCACGGCCAGTTGGGACCCCCACGACGTAAACAGAACGTGGAAGGCCATGGAAGCCGGGGCTGTACATGCGCTGGAGAAGCCTGTCTTTTTCGGAGATACCAAGAACAGTGAAGAAGTCAAAAACCTTATTCAGACTATAAAACTCATGTCTGAGGTCAAGGTAGTGCGAAGGTGGCCCAACAAGAAGGGTCATATCGAGCCGAAACCCGACAAAGAGATCAAGATTTCTCCCCTCGAGATCGATGTGGTGGCTATTGGAGCTTCTACAGGAGGCCCTCCGGTCATCAAGACCATCCTCGGTGCTTTGCCCGAGTCGTTTCCCGTACCGATCCTCCTAGTGCAACACATTGCCCCAAATTTTTCAAAGAGTTTCGTGGAATGGTTGGATCAAACCAGTGCCCTCAAAGTAAAGTTGGCTGTGGATGGAGACCGAATGGCTTCCGGGTTTGTATACGTTGCGCCTGATCAGTGTCAGATGAAGGTGGAGAGATATGGGCGGATTTCATTGACGAAAGATGGACCGGAAAATGGTTTGCGTCCATCGGTTTCGTACCTCTTTCGGTCTGTTGCTCATGCCTATGGAAGCCGCTCTCTGGGAATACTCTTGACAGGCATGGGAAAAGATGGTGCGGAAGAGTTACGTCTTCTAAAGACTTTGGGAGCCATCACTGTGGCCCAAGACAAAGAGAGTTCCATCGTTCACGGCATGCCGGGGGAAGCCATCAAACTAGGCGGCGCCACCCATATCATGCCCCCTGAAAGAATAGTAGAAATGCTCAGTGTCCTGGGTCGCGGGAGACTCCGTACATGAATTTACCTTCCTCGGTTCAATACCCTGACCCACTCAACGAACATCATGAGATATTGATCGTTGAGGATAGCCCTACTCAAGCAGCACGCCTCCAATTCATTCTGGAAGAGCATGGTTTTAAGGTATTAAAGGCTCGTGACGGAAAAGAAGCCTTATCCCTTCTCAGGACAACTCGTCCCACCCTGGTTATCAGTGACGTAGTTATGCCCGAAATGGACGGGTATGAACTCTGCAGGCGTATCAAACAGGATGAAACGCTCAAAGATCTGCCCGTGATTCTACTGACTGCCCTTTCGGATCCAAGCGACATCATTAAGGGACTGGAAAGCGGGGCCGACAATTTCATTACGAAACCCTATCAGGAGAGGTTTCTCATATCCCGGATACAATACATCCTCATCAACCGGGAATTGCGGAGCAAGTCTGCAACGGAGATGGGGATAGAGATTTTCTTTGCCGGAAAAAAACACTTTCTTGCCGCAGACCGGATTCAGATAATCGATTTGTTGCTCTCTTCCTACGAAGCCGCGGTTGAGCAATTCCGCGAATTGGAGAACGCCAACTGGGAGCTTGCAAAAGCCACGGAAACGGCGGAAGCAGAAGCACAGAAGCTACGGGCCCTCATTGAGGCGATGGATGAAGGAGTGGTGTTTGCCAATTCCCTGGACATTGTCACAGAGGTCAACGGCTGGTTCCTTCAGCATGTCGGAGCTACTCGTCAGGAGGTTATCGGAAAGGAATTATGGGCTTTTTTTCAACAAGAAACCCTGTCTGAACAGCTCAAACCGAAGATAACAAAATTCAAATCGGGGGCATCAAAGGAACCGCTCATCTCGACACTGCAACTGTTTGACAAAGAGGTTTCTTTCAGAATACAGCCCATATTTGACGGGCGTTCGTACAAGGGAGTGATTCTTAATATCGTCGATGTGACGGATCTCGTGGAAGCTAGGAACAAAATGGAACAGGCCAGCCAAGCAAAGAGTGAATTCCTGGCCACCATGAGCCATGAAATCCGGACCCCAATGAATGGCATCATCGGAATGACGGATCTTGCGTTACAAACTGAGTTGAATGATGACCAGAGGGAGTATCTATCGGCAGTCAAAGAGTCTGCGGAGGCTCTTTTAACCCTAATTAACGACATACTCGATTTTTCCAAAATTGAGGCAGGTAAGTTTGAACTTGCACTGGTGGATTTCAGATTCCGGGATTTCTTGACACGAGCGGTGACCACTCTGAATGTGCAGGCTCGGTCAAAAGGCTTGGCCCTCGTGACAGAGGTATCGCCGGAGGTCCCCGATTTCCTTGTGGGAGATCCGGGAGCATTGAGACAGATCCTTATGAATCTCATCGGCAACGGCATAAAGTTTACCGAACGGGGGGAGGTAGCCGTAAAGGTCCGTTTAGAGTAGGCCGCGGAATATCAAGTCGTACTCCATTTTGTCGTCATTGATTCAGGGATCGGAATCAAACCGGAGGAAACAACAAGAATTTTTGAACGTTTCCAACAGGCGGACGGGTCCATGACTCGGAAATACGGAGGCACGGGACTCGGTTTGTCAATTTCGAACAAACTCATTCGGAT
>JAUPKT010000009.1 GCA_030837305.1 Thermodesulfobacteriota bacterium | reverse complement strand
TCAGAGAATCCCCGTGGATCAAGTGGATGCGGACAAGAAAGAGAAGACAGGTCAGAAGTAGGACATTAGGCGAGGGTGGTTATGACAACATAGGTTGCTGACGTCTGCGCGGAAAGTTTTCGATTTGACAAGGAGATGTGATTTTTTATGAAAAAGGACAGGTATAGCGTAGCCGTGGTTGGCGCCACAGGGGCCGTGGGAAATATGATGGTACGCGTATTGGAGCGTAGGAACTTCCCTGTTTCGGAACTGGTCTTGCTGGCGTCTGGTAGATCAGAGGGCAAGACTCTCATTTTTAGGGGAAAAGATTATCCGGTGAAGGAACTCACCGAATCCTCATTTCGCGGAATCGACATCGGGTTGTTCTCTGCAGGTGGTTCGGTCAGCGCTCGTTTCGCGCCGATTGCGGCCGAATGCGGCTGCGTCGTCATTGATAATACGGCGCATTTCAGGATGGACCCGGAAGTGCCTTTAGTCGTGCCGGAGGTAAATCCTGAAGCTATCGTGGGGTACCCCAGAAGGAACATTATAGCAAACCCCAACTGTTCTACCATCCAGATGGTAGTTGTACTAAAACCGCTCCACGATGCGGCCAAGATCAAGAGAGTGGTTGTATCAACGTATCAATCTGTTTCAGGAACCGGCAAGGACGCTATCGAGGAGATGCTAAATCAGTCCAGGGAGATGTCGACAGCAATCAATTGGACCAAGTCGGATCCTCTGTTTGCCTTATCGGGCGCTCTTGAGCCTTATAAGAGCATGGACACCAACGTGTATCCTCATCGAGTAGCGTTTGAGTGCCTCCCCCACATCGATGTGTTTCTCGAGAATGGTTATACGAAGGAAGAGATGAAAATGGTTTGGGAGACGGATAAGATTCTTGATCCAGCAATTAAGTTGACTGCTACGACCGTGAGGGTACCCACCTTCTTCGGTCACTCAGAGTCAGTGAATGTAGAAACGGAATTGCCCCTCGCACCCGCTGAAGCCCGTTTAGTCTTACAAAAGGCCCCTGGAATTAAGGTCTTAGACGATCCTCTTCGGAACATCTACCCTTTAACGGCACTTGCGGCCGGTGAAGATGCAACCCTGGTAGGACGTATCCGTGCTGACGAATCTGTTCCCAACGGACTCAACTTATGGATAGTGTCGGACAATATCCTTAAAGGCGCTGCATTGAACGCAGTGCAAATTGCAGAAATTCTCATTCAAAAATACCTTTAACCATTTCGTGCCACCTACCGATCAGATGGCCTGTTGAAGTGAAAGGAGCAATTATGGACACAAGGCGTGAAGCGGTGATCGTGAGTGCCACACGGACGGCGCTCGGATCTTTTGGAGGCAGTCTCAGCACCACTGGCGCAACGAAACTGGGAGGACTGGTCATACAGGAAGCCGTAAGGAGAGCAGGGATCGAGAAAAAGGATGTCGACGAGGTCATCATGGGACAGGTTCTTCCTTGTGGTTATGGCCAGAACCCCGCACGTCAGGCGTCATTATTGGCAGGCCTCCCCTTTGAGACCCAGTGTTTCACTATAAACAAGGTTTGCGGATCGGGCCTTAAGGCTGTAATGCTTGCGGCCCAAGCCATCCAGTTGGGCGATGCGGACATCGTGCTGGCGGGTGGTATGGAAAACATGAGCATGGCCCCTTTTTATTTGGACAAGGCCAGGTTTGGCTACCGAATGGGAAACGGGGCTGTGATCGATCATATGGTCCATGATGGACTTTGGGACATTGTTAATGATTTTCACATGGGCATAAGCAACGACTTGTGCAGCGAGAAATATCATGTCTCTCGGGAAGATCAGGATAAATACGCAGCTTTGAGTTACGAAAGGTCTGTGGCATCCGTACAAGATGGGGTGTTTAAGGAGGAGATTTTTCCAGTTGAATTGCCACAAAAGAAGGGCCAGACGATCGTCTTTAACATGGATGAATGCCCAAAGCCCACCTCGTATGATGTACTGAGTAAGATGAAGCCGGCATTTCAAAAAAACGGTTTTGCCACGGCGGGAAACGCCTCCGTTATCTCTGATGGGGCAAGTGCGCTGGTAGTCGTGGCCGAGGAGATAGCCCGCGAGAGGGGTTTGGAAATTTTGGCGCGCGTGGGGGCTCAGGCAAGTGCCGGGTTGGACATGAAGTATGTGTTGATGGCCCCGATCTTGTCAATCCCCAAGTGCTCCGGAAAAGAAGGTATTGATTATCACTCAATTGAGGTGATGGAAATAAATGAAGCTTTCTCGGGTTCCACAGTCGGTGTCATCAGGGAACTCGGTCTGGATTTGGACAAATGCAATATCAGGGGCGGATCCGTGGCCTTAGGGCATCCCATAGGGGCTAGCGGAGCCCGCGTACTGACAACTCTCCTTCACCTCATGAAGCAGACAGGAAAGAAAACAGGTATGGCCTCGCTTTGCCTTGGTGGCGGAGAGGCAGTATCATTGTATGTGGACCGATGATTGCGACTTATGACCATATTGGTATTGAAGCCTCGTGTGGCCGCATAGAATCTGACGGGAGGCGTCCTTGATACGAGAACACAATCCTCATTCTTTCCTCACGGGTGATACCCCTTTCCTGCTGATTTCGAAACAAAGGTTTTCTCCCAACGAATTCACGGCAGAGCTTTTGTTCGAGCATCGCCATGAAGGCGCCATCGGCTTGCCTCACGGTGGACTCGCAATGGGCCTGTGTCTTGACGCATGGCGGTTTTTCGATTTTCCAACCTATCCTGTGAGAGCAAGTTTTCGTTTTGGAGGGTCAGGTTTGAAATTGGGGGAATCTGCCATTTTACATGCTGAAATCACCGACAAAGGTCAGAAGAGACAATTTCAGGCGACCATAACCAAGCAAGGTGAAAGTAGGCCATATCTCAAGACGGTCATTGTTCATGTGGAGGATGAGGTCTCAAACAGTGTTGATTTTCGGGATCCAGGTGGTGTGCAACGGCTCCTTCCCTATTACCGGAATTGTTTTGTATGTGGACGCCACAGAGACACTGTAGGGCTCGAAAGAAGGTTTCGCTTTCATCATTCAGACCGTTTCATGGGGGTCTCCGTCTGCTGGGGCGATGAAGAAGATGACATCGAAAGAGGTCGCTGCTTTCTCATTGGAGCGGAGGAGCTTCACCCTGCGGTTATCACTTCCATTTTTGATGAAAATACCGGATGGGCGGGCTTCATGGGTACAAAGGCAGCCGGCCTCACCGTCCGGATGGACCTTACATTGCTGAGGCCTTTGGGAGCACAGGAACAGTTGCTTTTCGTGAGTCATCCTGATGGGGTGAGAGGTAATAGCAAGAATCCCCGCTTTTTTGTAGCTCAGGGTTTCGTTTTCTCGCTGGGTTATTCGGGAAATCCAACCCCGGTGGCCTATGGTCATGGGGAGTGGATCATTCTGGACTCTATTACAGCTCAAGTGAAACAAAATCTTCTTCCGGTCGACGATTGGCAGTGGATATTCGAGGGTCGATAGGGAACCGTGTAATGTCAATAGGATGAGGTGCATCAGTGATCGAAAACGTGGTTGAAGGAATTCGATGGATACCCGGAAGGGACAAATTTCTCCCGGATTCCCATGTCTATGTCATCGGCGAACCGGAGTCTCACGACTTGTCGCTTGTAGATTGTGGTCTTATGGAGATGGGTTCATACAAGATTGAGGCTCTGGAAAGTGGTGGGATAGATCTGAATCATGTTCACCGCTTTATTTTGACACACACGCACATGGATCACATAGGGTGTCTGGCGGAGCTGCTGGCCGTAATTCCTCATGCCGAGGTCTGGGTTCACGAGGCTGAGGGGGCGTTTCTTGAGCGTGGAGACTCACGGATTGTTTTTGGAAATAAGATGTTCGAGTCCATGATCAGGACCCAGTATGCGGTGGACGAGAACAGCTTCACGTTCAAAGTCCATCGTAAGTTAACAGGGGGAGAAATCCTGATGCTGGGTGGAGTGGAGATTGAGGTCATTCATCTGCCGGGACACAGTTGTGGAAGCATCGGACTTTACAATAGAGCCAACAAGCTCCTCATGTCAGGAGACACCATATACGCTGATGGCGCCATCGGCAGGTATGACCTCTATTCGGCGGATTCCGGGGAACTGAAGCGCTCGTTGGAGTTTCTTTCGAAGTTGGATTTGGACATTTTGTTGCCGTGCCACAATCGAATTGTAAGGAGTGGGGCCAAGCCTATGGTGGAGAATACCGTGCGGCAATGGTCGCCAATTTTGGGTGACTAACCTACCGGGTCGTCTGAAGAGTCTCCATATCTCACCTTCATCGTAAGTGTATCCTCAGACCTTCATGAATTGAAGCAAAAAAGGAAGAAGAAATGGGCCTCACCGTTGTAGAAAAAATAATTGAAGAGCATCTCGTAAAAGGCACCATGAAACCAGGGGCCGAGATTGCCATCAAGATCGATCACACCTTGACGCAAGATGCCACCGGCACCATGGTCTTTCTGGAATTCATGGCCATGAACATGCCGCGCGTAAGAACGGAAGTTTCCGTAAGCTACGTGGACCACAATCTCTTGCAGACCGACTTCAAGAATGCCGATGACCACCGTTTCTTGCGATCAGCGGCAGCCAAATACGGAGTGATTTTTAGTAGGCCGGGGAATGGCGTTTCCCATCAGGTGCATCTTGAGCGGTTCAGCGTGCCGGGGAAAACCCTGTTGGGATCGGACAGCCACACTCC
>JAUPKT010000382.1 GCA_030837305.1 Thermodesulfobacteriota bacterium | reverse complement strand
GGGGCCGTCTTCCGAGGACAGAATTCGGGACCTCCTGGGCAAACAGTTTGCCGCTCCCGTAGAATGGGTGAAATCGTTGAGGCGTCTCCAGAAGGAAGGCATCGAGATTTTTGTGGAGTGTGGCCCGAAAAGAGTTTTGACCAACTTCACAATGGATACGCTGGGCAAAGACGTATTGGCGTTGCCAACCAATCATCCCAAGAAAGGTGGAGTTTTGCAACTCCTGGAAACAGTTGCGGCATTGATCACCAATGGCATACCCCTGGATGTCGAAAAAGCTGAAGCCATTCAAGATCACAGGGCTTTCAGATGGGATCGCGCAACAACAGATGCAAAAAGACTCCCGGAAGTCTCAACACGTAAGACTCCGTCACTTTTGCCGGCAGATACTTCGATAATCCCAAGTGGACTCATTGACGAAGAGATCAGGGCACTTGCCAACACAGCCGAGTTTCAAAGCTATCTGGACGTGCAAGGAGAGTTTCTGCGCGGGGTGATAAAGTCAGGGTTCAAATCCTTTAAGGATAAGATCCTGCCAATGCAAGCAACTACAAGAAAGGTGGAATCCGAAGGTTTCGATTTTCAACCCGTGGTTGTGACGGGCATAGCAGCAGGGTTACCTCATGATGTGAGATTTCCATTCGATAGAGAGACCCTCGACGAACTGATAGCAGGAAAAAATTTCATAAGAAGGGTTTCTGCCGACACGCAGGAATTCATGTGCGATATGAACATCGAACGTCTTATCAAAGGACCATCTGGGGAAGCAGAAACAGAATTGGTCAGAGACGTGAACGGGGTCATAAAACTCGCCGGATTTTTTGGGGACGATCTTATTATAGACGAGTACGGGATTGAAGATCGCATGGTGCAGGCCATGGACGTGACGACCCGTCTCGCAGTGGCAGCCGGAATTGAAGCGCTCAAAGATGCAGGAATTCCTCTCATGAGGTCCAAGCGACTAACCACAACAGGACTGGAACTCCCTGACGCCTGGGCACTGCCGCCTGCCTTGCGGAAAGAGACAGCGGTAATTTTTGCTTCAGCATTTCCCGGTACGGCTTCTCTCGTGGATGAGGTTACAAGAGAGGTGTCATTCAGACACGGGTCGGGAGCGAAAAAACGGTTGATAAGTTTTTACACCGGTCTGCTTGAACGTATCAACGACGATTCAGAGCGCGAGAGACTGAGCGAATGGTTCAGCGCTGAGTTCCCGAGGCTGAAGCTGTCGGATTCTAATAACTTCGCTCGATTTAACAGAACGTTCCTGCTCCGTGTCATGAGCATGGCGCACGGACAACTTGCTCAAATCATCAAAGCTCAGGGACCGAACACGCACGTTGATGCAGCATGTGCAGGGACCACTCAAGCCATCCTCCTTGCCAGAGACTGGATAAGGACCGGCCAAGCCTCGCGGGTCATAGTCATTGCGGCCGATGATGTGGCAGGTCAGTCTCTACTGCCCTGGGTGGGATCCGGATTTCTCTCCATGGGGGCAGCGACTGTTGAAGGGAATGTGGCTGAGGCTGCGCTACCTTTCGACGAGCGGCGCCATGGCCTCATCCTTGGTTCTGCAGCGGTCGCGTTGGTCCTGGAGAAGGCTGAACTGGCCCAGGCACGCGGGATAGACGGGTTTGTATCCATTGAAGCCGGAATTGTAGCAAACAGTGGTTTTCATGGCACTCGCCTCGATGTGGAGCACATTTGTTCCACCATGGAACAGTTGATATCCAGATGGGAATTTCAGTCCGGCAGCTCCAGAAAAGAGTTGGCTGAAAATGTTTTCTTCATGTCCCATGAGACCTATTCTCCAAAACGCGGAGGGAGTTCTGCTGCTGAGATTGCCGCCCTCAAGAGCACGTTTGGTGAAATCGCTTCCAGGATACCCATTGCCAATACCAAGGGATTCACCGGTCATACTATGGGAGTCGGGGTGGAAGACGTCGTTGCCATGCGCTGTCTACAGAAAGGAATCCTACCCCCTATTCCCAATCTTCGGCAGCCGGACCCGGATTTTGTGGGGATGAATCTGAGCAAAGGCGGTCCCCACACTGCCAATTACGCTCTGCGCCTCGCTGCCGGTTTCGGCTCTCAGATTGTCATGGCACTCTACAAGGTACTGTCTAAACAAGAAAATAGGCTCTCAGATATCTCGACTCACCGACACTGGTTGCAAGAAGTGACAGGATACTCTGACCCGCTCATGACCGTTGAACAACGAACGTTACGGGTTAGCGATCGCAAGCCGGCCGTATCTGGAGATCTTCGGATCCCTCAATCGCTGTCCGGCGAAATGAGAAGGAGCGCTGTCACGCACCAGTTGCCTTTAGCCCAAAGCCGGACTGGAGAAGTGAAGGAAACCATTCTGCAGCTATTGGCTGAAAAAACCGGCTATCCCCAGGATATGCTGGACACGGGGTTGGATTTAGAGGCGGACCTGGGAATCGATACCGTGAAGCAGGCGGAATTCATCTCTGAAGTGAGGACGAGATATGGGATTCCCCGGATCGATGGCCTCAAGATAGCCGAGTACCCGACAATCAATCACATCATACAGTTTGTGGAGGCACATCTTAATTCTGATCATTCTCTCGGTTCTTCCGCGGAAGCAAACGACCATGATTCTCCTCAATCATCGAGCAACGAAGGAGATCAAAATGAGGTGAGACAAACCATAATCAACATGCTCGCTGAAAAAACCGGCTACCCGAAGGAAATGTTGGATCCGGCCCTTGATCTTGAAGCTGATCTAGGCATAGACACGGTAAAGCAGGCTGAGTTCATTTCTGAACTAAGAAGCTTGTACAAGATCCCTCGCATTGAAGGTCTAAAAATAGCAGATTTCCCCACCATTGAGCACCTGATCGGATTTGTTGCGCACAATATTTCCGAACAAACCGCCCAGGTGTTCCCCGAGGCCGTCCAGCAAGTGAAACAGGACACGACTCTTGATCAAACCCGTACCGGTGAGCGATACATCCGTCGGCACGAGACCCGATTGATAAGGATGCAACAACCTCCCCAGGCACCGGATATCACAGTTGACGAGATTCTTATCATAGGAGGAGATTCGGCGATTCAGGAAATGTTGAAACCGAGATTTCACAAGACCGTGTCTCCCAGGATAAGAGTCATAGAATCCCCCCTAGATTTCGGAAGGGGTGATGGGGCCGAGGTCGGAGTCATAAACCTATTGGCATTGAGTCACAACAATGATTGTGTAGCAAGAACTTTTGATCTGTATCGTACTCTTGCCCACGACTTCCACAAAGGTCCCACGTTTCTTGTGACTGTTGTGTCCCAAGATGGTGCCTTTGGTTTCGAATCGCCAACAGAAAACGGCTATCAAGCCGGTACAATCTGCGGAGCAACCAAGGCTTTTGCCCGTGAGTATCCCGAAAGTATTGTGAGAGTCATCGATTTTCATCCTGAACTAGATCATGAGGCAAGATGCGACTTTTTGAGGCGAAGTCTCGGGGAACTGTTTCCGGTGGAAATGTGTGTCGACCGATATGGGAGTTTGGGGGTCATACGATTGGTTCCTTCCCTACAGGCGCCGCCACGTCGCCAAACCCAGGGAGGCGAGGTGATATTGGTCTCAGGAGGGGCCCGCGGGATAGCGGCGTCATGCCTGAAATTGTTGGCACAAAGCCAACCACATACCTTCATCCTACTTGGAAGGACTTCGCTGTCTCAACGGGCCGAAAAGATTTGTCGGTTTGACGCCGAAGATTGGGATCAGGAAAAGCAGCGTATCATGGATCGACTCATAAGACAGGGAGAAAACCCCACACCGGTGAAGATTAATGCAATTTTAAGCGGTCTGCGAGCAGAAGCGGAGGTCTTTGAGACCGTCTCACAGCTTCGATCTCTTGGGGCCGAGGTATTATACCGGTCAGTGAATATCTCCGACGGCAGGTCTGTTGACGTCGTAGTCAAGGAAGTGTCCGAACTCTGCGGCAGAATTGACGTTGTAATTCATTCGGCAGGAGTCGACGCGAGCAAGGCCTTGCGTTCAAAGACACAGGACCAAATGATGAACGTGTTTGACGTCAAGGTCAATGGAATGAAGAATATTCTTCAGGCTCTGGACAGCCACGGCATCATTCCACGGCACATCGTAGGGTTCGGAAGCATTTCCGGGAGATTTGGAAATAAAGCCCAGGTGGACTATTCGGGTGCCAACGACGGTCTCTCTCACTTGTTGCGTTGGGTACAGAAATCACTGGAGATCACTACAACAAACTTTGCTTGGGCCCCATGGGCCGAGGTAGGCATGGCCACACGCGGCAGCGTGCAAGATACCCTGGAATCCATGGGGATTGAATTTATTTC
>JAUPKT010000381.1 GCA_030837305.1 Thermodesulfobacteriota bacterium | reverse complement strand
CGCCAACGCAAGAGCCGCCGGGAAGCTCATGTTCTCTCCGCCGTGGCCTTTCCCGAAGAGAGACAGCAAAGCAACGCGCGTCCTTCCCACAATGATCCCCACCCCCACGGTTGCCACCAGGGCCCACGAATAATAGGCCCACGCAGGTATCGTGGCCGTGCGAATGATTTTGAGGACGGCCGTGTCTTTGAGCAGGATGGGCCCGATCCCAAAATTGAAGATCACATTCCCCCAGAAAAAAATAGGCAGGTCCAGCCAATCCGTGGCAATGATGACCTGAACCAACACGAAGGCCGCGAGAGCAATGGCCAGGAACCATCGGAAACCTTTCTTTGCCAGAAACTGGTCGAATCGCATCAGCCAAATGGGCGACGTGCAAATGCCGCAATACACCGCCGCGCCAAGGATCCTGCCAAAGAGCAAATCCAGGTAGCCGGCCCATGAATGCTCTGCGAAATCCTTTATGATATTTCCCACCGCCTGGTGCTGGGTCAAGAACGTACCGCCCACGTGAGCTATGGCCAACTCGTAGACCAGCCACGGCAGGAAAACAAGCCCCGTTGCCCAGGCCAAACACCTGAAAAATCCCAGTTCACGCGCCTTTGTGTGGAACAAACAACATGCGAGAAATCCCAGTACGACAACCACCCCCAACTGTCGGACGAGGATTGCGGCAAGACACAACAACAAGCCGGTTATCAAATGCTGGGTCTTTCCCGTTGCCGTCGCCCGGGCGAGAAAAAACATCGCCCAAAGGCTCACCGCCGTGAACGGCACATCGGTCATGAACGTGAAACTCAGGGAGAGGTAGAACGGATTGAAAATCAGGGTCAAAGCGCCCAGGAGGCTCATGAGACGCGATACGCCCGCGGACCGCAGCAATGCCCACATGGCCGCGGACCCAAGGACGCCCATGACCAGAACGCTCAGCCGCAACGTGGTTACGGAATCCCCAAAGACCAGGGTAAACGGACGCGCCCACAGCAGATGAACCAAGAGCGCAGGGCCGCCCGGCGCATGTTCCGGGCCCCATCCAGTACTCCCTATGCGGCCTTCATGGACAAGACGCTCATATGCCCGCACAAAACTCCAGTCGTCGTTCACCATGAATTCGCCGCTGACTCCCACGAACGCGATGGTCAATACCCACGCCAGGGCGAGTATGGAAAGCGCCGCCCTCATGGTGAATAAAGAGTGGAATGCCGTAAGATATGTCGACGGTGTTTTCGTGTTGGTATGAGTGCCTGTCATTGATATAGGCCAAAACCATGGAACAATTCGGCCATGGTCCGGGCCGGCGTCTTGGCTCGCCTTGCCCGCACTGCATCAATTTCAATCTCGGCCATGTCACTATAAAATTGGGACCGATCAATCATCAATTCCGGGTGCGCCACCTGAACGGCCTCTTGAAACCGGGTACAGCCCGAACCGCGGATCACGCTGCCATCAGGCCGTACGGCCTGGTACGGGATGCCCGCAAGCCTGCATATCATGGGTCGATATTCATAGAGCATGCAGTTGCCCTCGAAATTTGCCGCGCACACCGCGTTGCGGTACTCCTCTGACGCAGGAGACCGGTCTCTGTATGATACCACAAGCCGGGCCCGATCCTTAATTTCACACCGAACATCAAAGGGCAACTCGAGGAAGCCTCTCTGCAACAGGGCCATCTCCCCAAATGTGTGGAGGATCAAATCAACCGTGCAGCATTGCACTCCGTTGCACTCCGCGCAACTCAGGGAAGCGGCACCCGCGGCCGCAGTGTAGGTCTGGTCCATCTCCTCGTACAACCGCACGAGTCGATGGATAATGTCCTCCACGTGGGGCAAGACATGCCTCCAGCAGACAACAAGACCGCAGAGGCGTTTCGCAGCGTCTCGCCATGAGTCCGCGTTGAACGCTCAGGGATGTCGCACTCCTGCTCAGAATCCCACACCCCTCTGCGGTCCTGTCCGTCTTCCGAATCTATGGGGTTTCCTTGGAAATACCCTCAATCAACTCATATCAATTACAAGCCTTAGTCGTGCCAACTAATGGCTTCTTCAGGACATGTGTCAATGGCTTCCTGAATCTCGTCCTCGGAACATGCCGTGGCATCTTTTACAAATGCCTTTTCCGTCTCTTCGTTGAGTCCAAAACAGTCCTCTGCAATTGCCGCGCACGTCCCGCATCCGGTGCAGGCTTCCTCATCGATAGCAACATTGCGTGCCATGGTTTCTCCTTTCTTTACCTTCTTACCGATTTCCTAGCTCGGGAATGATTGGATAAGTTTATCCTGTGAGCTTTACATCTTCCTGTTTTTCCCGTCAACCGTTATTATGTGCTTGACGAGATTTGATCAAGGCTCTATACCCATTCTCTAAAGATTTTGTCTGAACGGCAGGCGTGGGGCCTCTTCGTCTTTTCCGAGGCTGGGTCCGCTTTTACAGTAATGACACCGCATTAGACGTCTGCCGGAGTCGTCGGTGCGTCATCCCCGACTTGATCGGGGATCCAGGATTTCTGGATTCCCGCCTTCTCGGGAATAACAGATAGGGCATGGGCCCCAAACAGCGGTTGCTTTTGAAAGCAGTTGTACCTACACCCACATTGTGGTTTACTGGAAACCACCGAGAGGGCGAATGTTTATTTTCGGCAATTTGATCAGCGCGTTGGCCGGTGTGCTGGATATCATTCTCACCATCTATATGTGGATCGTCATCATTTCAGCCCTCATTACATGGGTGAATCCCGATCCCTATAATCCCATCGTGCGTTTTCTCTACAGCGTCACGGAACCGGCCTTCTCCTTTGTGCGCCGCAAACTCCCCCTCCCGCCCATGGGCATTGACGTGTCTCCCATCGTGGTGCTCCTGGCCATTGTGTTCCTCCAGCAGTTCCTGGTGAGGACCCTGCAGCAAATCGCGCTCAGCTTCCAGTAACGTTTTCAGAATCTTTCATAAAATGTGAGATTGCTTCGCTGCGCTCGCAATGACACTCCTGCCCCTACGCCGCTGGCGCGAGGAGCCATTGGTCTTCCATGAATGACAAGAAGACAGAAATTGCACTATTCTGCGCGATTTAAGGAAAGTATACTTACCTTAAATGACACAGAACAACTTAAAGGAGCCCTAGCTTCCCAGATTATCATGCCGGACGTGATCCGGTACCCAGGCTCGACATTACCGACCGACACCTCTATATTTCCTCATTATGCCGCCATTCCTCAAACCCCACAAACAGGGCGTGGTCCTGTCCGTGAAGGTCATTCCCGGTTCCTCACGCGCTGCCCTGTCCCTGGACAAACCCGACGTGCTCACCGTACGCCTCACCGCACCGCCTGTGGAAGGAAAGGCCAACAAAGAACTCATCCGAGTCCTCGCCAAGAAGCTCCATCTCGCAGCCTCCAACGTCACCATCATCTCCGGCGAAACGTCCCGCACCAAGGCTGTGTTGATTAGAGACATGGACATGGAAACCGTGGGCAGGCTCCTGTCTTCTCCCTGAGACAAAGATCGGAAGAGCACAC
>JAUPKT010000046.1 GCA_030837305.1 Thermodesulfobacteriota bacterium | reverse complement strand
TAATGGAAATGGTAAAGATTGACCCATCAGTAAAAGTTTTGATAGCCAGTGGTTATGCGCCGGAAGATGAGCTACACAAACAGATCCGACCTCTCGTCAAGGGATTTCTACAAAAGCCTTTTGCGATGGCTGGGCTATTGAAAGAGGTCCGTTCTGGGTTGGATAGTGAATAGGATCACTAGGCTAATCCAAACAGCCTTGTTTAGCTCGAGAATCATATTTAAGTCTGCCGTCTCACCGAAACCGAATCTGAGTTTAAACGTTCCGCCATTGCTTCGCTATTCCTATCCGAGCGCTTGTCCTGGCTCCTTTTGGGAATTAAAGACAGAGTAGTAACATGAAAAAAAGAACCCTTTTCTTACTGATAAGCAGCTTTGCGGGGGTATGTGTTGTCCTTTTTTACGCTTTTTATAATGAAGCCAAAAAAACCGCTTTTGAAAAACTCAATGAAGAACAGATGATTCATGCCAAGCAGGCAGCCCGGGGGATTGAAGAATTTTTTAAAATATGGACTGGTATTCTGACCTCATTTGCCAGAATGGATGCGATTATTAACAACGACACCAGGGGAAAACTATATATGGATCTGTTCCTTGAAGCGCACCAGGAACAGATACTGTCGATCACCCGGGTTGACGAGAATGGTACGATCATATGCACTGTCCCCTTCAATCTGTTGATTGGAACCAACATTTCGGACCAGAAGCACGTACAAGAGATACTGAGAGATCACAAACCAGTGGTGAGCGATGTATTCAAGACGGTTCAAGGCTTCTATGCCGTTGCGCTCCATGTGCCAGTGTTTAAGGGGCCATCCTTCAAGGGAACAATCTCTATCCTGATAAACTTTGAGAGTCTGGCGAAGCGTTATCTGGGAGTAATCGAGATAGGACAAACAGGTTACGCCTGGGTCGTTAGTCGTGATGGGACACAGTTGTACAGCCCGTTTCAAGGTTTTACCGGAAAATCAGTTTACGAGAATTACAAAGACTTCCCTTCGATTATGTCAATGGTTGAAGATATGCTCCGGGGGCGTCAAGGGATAGCCACATATACTTTTGACAAAATAGGCCAACAAACAGTTGCGCCCGTCAGACTACACGCGGTGTATCTGCCCATCAATATTGGCGCTACATTCTGGTCAATCGCAGTGGTCTCTTCCGAGACGGAAGTGCTTTCAACCCTTTCCTCTTTCCGGAACAGGCTGATCTTGGTCATTGGGGTGATATTCATCGGGGGAATGTTCTTCTCCATTGTAGGAGCAAAAGCGTGGTTTGTTCTGGCTGAGGAAGAGAAACGCAAACAGATCGAAAAGGAACTGCGCTCCAGCGAACAGCGATACCGGCAACTTTTCGAACACAACCCAGCGCCCATCCTTATTTACGAACGCGGGACGCTAAAAATACTAGCGGTGAACGGAGCTTTTACAGACCATTACGGCTACAGTTACGAGAAGGCGCTTTCTTTACATCTGACAGATATCTATCCCGAGGATGAAAAGGTTCCTATAACTCGATTAGCGGCAGCGCTTCAAGGTCCTGCGTCTGTGGGTGAGTGGCGCCACCTGAAGGCCGATGGATCTATAATCTCTATCGTGGCACGCTCTGAAGATATTGACTACGAGAGACACAATGCCCGCATAGCGGTTATCTCCGACATCACCGAGCGGAAACAAATGGAGAACGCTCTGCGCCATTCAGAAGAAAGGTTTTTCAAGGCCTTTCATGCGACACCCGACGCTATTGTTATCAGCCGGGCAGTCGACGGGCATCTGTTTGAAGTCAATGATGTTTTTCTTACACAGACGGGCTACTCGCGCGACGAGGTGATCAACCGGACTACAGTGGACCTGAAGCTGTGGGTTGACCCAAATGACCGGGAACAATATGGCGCCGCAGTTAGGGAACAGGGAGCGGTAAGGGACATGGAGGCCCGTTTCCGAACGAAATCGGGCAAGATCCTAGACGGCCTTGTGTCTGGCGAAAGCATAGTGCTGGACAGCGAATTATGCCTTCTGACTATAATTCGTGATATCACGGAACGCAAGCGGATTGAGGGCGAACTGGACAAGCATCGTCTCCATCTCGAGGATATGGTCAGTGAACGAACCTGGGAATTGGAACAATCCCAGAAGGCTCTGCAGAATCTTTTCGATGATATGAGTAAAGCCAAGACAGAGCTTGAAGCCGCAAATGAACGGCTGCGAGAGTTGGACCGGCTCAAGTCGCTCTTTATCGCTTCCATGAGTCACGAATTACGTACTCCGCTCAACTCAATCATCGGCTTCACCGGTATACTCCTCCAGGAAATGCCAGGTCCCTTGAACGACGAACAAAAAAAACAACTGGGTATGGTCAAGAAGAGTTCGCTGCACCTTCTTGGCCTGATTACTGACATCATCGACCTGAGCAAGATCGAAGCGGGCAAGATCGAGATTACACTGGCCGAGTTCGATCTTATGAATGTTGTCCGTGAGGTGGCGGCATTGTCCGAACCTGCCGCTGGACGCAAGGGCATTGCCATCGACCTGGATGGACCGGAAACCCTTGACCTAAAGAGTGACCAACGCCGTGTCCGTCAGGTGTTGGTAAATCTTGTAGGTAATGCCGTAAAATTCACCGAGAGCGGCAAAGTAATTATTACAGTAGCGAAGGAAAACGGCAAAGTGAACGTTAAGGTGCAGGATACCGGTCTTGGAATTCGAGCTGAGGATATGACCAGGCTTTTCCAGTTTTTTAGCCGGATCACGTCTGTTGATATGCCGCAGCAGGAAGGAACAGGCCTCGGATTATATCTTTCAAAGAAACTCATGAACCTTCTCGGAGGTGATATATTAGCGGAAAGCGAACTCGGCAGGGGTAGCGCCTTTAGTATTAGCCTACCAGCTAGCCAGTAGGGGGTCGTAATGAAGAAAATCCTTGTGGTGGAAGACAATCTGACGAATATGTATCTAATATGTTATATTATCGAACAAATGGGGCACCAGCCCATCAAGGCCTTGACTGGAGAAGAAGGCGTGGAAATGGCTTTCAGAGATCGGCCTGACCTAATCCTCATGGACATTCAGCTTCCCGGTATTGATGGTCTTGAAGCGATACAGCGGATCCGAGCGTCAAACAGAGAATTCCCCATTCCTATCATTGCGATAACATCCTATGCCATGACCGGGGACCGCGAGCGTCTTCTGGCCGCCGGATGTAACGGCTACTTAGAAAAGCCCATCAATTCTGAAACGATCATAGACGAACTCAATGTTTATCTAACGGAAACGAATCGATACGCCACGGCGGAAGAGTGCAAAGACAGGCCGATGGCTCCGGAGAAATCCAATGAAAGTCTTGATTGTTGATGACAACGATGAAAACAGGTACATGCTCGAAACACTTCTCAGGGGGCATGGATATGATGTTCTTTTGGCCCATGACGGTCTGGAGGCTCTCGACCTGTTACGATCATCAGGGGCTGGCTTGATCATCTCTGATATACTCATGCCGAGGATGGACGGCTTCCAGCTCTGCAGAGAAGTAAGGGCGGATGGGGACCTTAAGAAAATTCCGCTTATTTTCTATACTGCCACTTACACCTCTGAGGAGGACAAGGAATTTGCATTGAGCCTCGGAGTTGACCAATTTCTCGTCAAACCAGATGACTTGGAGTTGCTTGGTAAAACGATCACACAATTTCTTGCTGAACCTAAGACTCACGTTGAAAATCCTCTGGGCGACGAAATGGAATTTTTTAGGCAATATAATAGGGTTCTGTTCCGAAAGCTTGAGAAGAAGGTTGCTGATCTTGTAGCTTCAAAAAAGAAACTGCAGGACAGCGAAGAGCGCTACAGGGGAATCTTTGAAAACGCCGCCGTCGGAATAGACGTAGTGGATGCCAATGGGCGATTCGTGCGAGTAAACAGTTCTTTGTGTAATATGCTCGGGTACTCAGAAGATGAACTGATGGATCTAACGATCGTCGACGTGACGCACCCTGAGGATATTGAGTCTTCTGAAATCCAGCATCAGAGCTTGGTGAGGGGAGAGACAGATTCCTATCGATTCGAGAAGCGCTATCTCACGAAAGACGGCCGCGTCGTCTGGGCAGACGTCTGCGTAACTGCCCTTCATGGGCCTGGTGGGGTTTATGCAGGGACCATAGGCGTAATTACTAATATCACAGACCGCAAGCGATCAGAGGAGGAGCTTGAGAATAGTGAGATGTTCCTTCAACAAGTCGTAGAAAATATACCAGACATGATTTTCGTCAAGGATGCCGAAAATCTTCGATTTGTCCGATTCAACAAGGCAGGGGAAGAGTTGTTAGGCTATTCTCGAGAAGACTTACTCGGCAAGAACGACTACGACCTTTTCCCTTTGGAGCAAGCAGATTTCTTCATTGCAAAGGACAAGGAAGTCTTAGCCTCAGGAAGGCTCTTAGAAATACCTGAGGAGGAAATAGACACGAAACTGAAAGGCAAAAGGTTCTTACACACAAAAAAGATTCCTATTTTCGACGCCAATGGCGCTTCCCTATTCCTACTAGGGATTTCATCGGATATTACCGACCGTAAGCTAAGCGATCAAGAAAGCGAAAACCTCAGATTGCAACTTTTTCAAGCCCAGAAGATGGAGGCGGTCGGAACCCTGGCCAGCGGCATTGCCCACGATTTCAACAATATGCTCCAGGCGGTATCGGGATATAGCGAAATCATGCTCCAACGCAAAAAAGAAGGAGAGAGAGACTATTCTGATTTACAGAAAATATACCAGGCAGGACAGCGGGGGGCCGATCTCGTCAAGAGTTTGATGACCTTCAGCCGGAAGATTGAGACAGAACATGTTCCTGTGAACTTGAATCAGGAAATAGACCATATCCAAAGCATCCTGTCGCACACGATACCCAAAACCATAAGAATTGAATTGTGTCTCAGTAGCGACTTGGAATCAATTCAAGCCGATCCGTCTCAGATAGGCCAGGTCTTAATGAATCTCGGAGTGAATGCAAGAGATGCGATGCCGAATGGAGGAACACTACCCTTTCAAACTGAAGATATCGAATTGGACGAAGAATATTGCCGCACACATTTTCACACAATATCTGGTCGTTATGTGTTGCTAACCGTCTCGGATACTGGTCACGGCATGGATAAGGAAACACTGGCGCACATTTTTGAACCTTTCTTCACAACCAAGGAAACAGGTAAAGGCACCGGTCTTGGCCTTGCGACTGTCTATGGCATAGTTAAACAGCATGACGGCCATATAACGTGTTACAGCGAGCCTAGACATGGGACCGCGTTCAAAATTTACTTCCCTGCAATTGAGACTGAAGGACGTTCGGCGACGCCCACGTTTGATGCGGCTATTCGGTGTGGAACCGAGACGATTCTCCTGGTGGATGACGAGGAAGTTCTCAGTGAACTGGGGAAAGCTCTTCTAAGCCGCTTCGGCTATGATGTCATCACGGCGGGTAACGGAAAAGATGCTCTGGAGATATACCAGAGGGAGAGAGAAAGCATCTCGCTAGTGATTCTCGACTTGATCATGCCGGTAATGGACGGCAGACAGTGTTTGCGTGAGATTCTCCGGATCGACC